>JAIPAP010000091.1 GCA_021740045.1 Bacteroidales bacterium | reverse complement strand
GGCAGGACAGCATATTAGTTTGCGGCTTTACGATAAAAGTAAAAACCAGGAATACGAATTGAGCGTTGAATTTGTAAACCCTTATGGTGATGCCCACACCAGCCTTTATGCGCCCGAAGGCGATGGTGCATATAGCATTGCAAAAATTTCGAAATCATCGGCAGGGATTGTTCATGCTGAAGGTATGAAGCTTTATCCAAATCCTGCAAACAAAGTGGTTCATTTGATGGCACCAACTTCTATGCAACAAGTTAGCATTTACAATTATTCCGGGAAACTGATAAGGAAAGTGGTGCCGGCCAAAAGCAACATCGATGTGGATATATCAACCCTGGAAAGCGGGATATACTTATTCAGGATCTATACAGAAACGGAACAGATCAACCGCAAAGTAATAGTGGAATAGCTAATTTTTTCCGGTAGAAAAAGATAAGTGTATAAGGAAGATAGTAACCCTTCTTTCTTATACACTTTTAATATTCCATTGTACATAACCAGCATTAAGAAATAAGGGCGCAATTGATTATGGTTTCATTAGTAAATAAAAAAGAAGCGGCAGCGTATTGTGCACCAGCCAGATGCCTTAAATACCTTCACTACCGCTTCGGAAACCGACTGTTAACCAGCATCTTCTTGTGATGATTCATATTCCTTGATCAGTTTGATCACCTCATCAAAAAGATCATTGGGAATGGTCATCGACAATACATAATGTTTTATTTTCCATCCTTAATGACGGTGATAAATTTTATTTACAATGCGCCATCCCTCTTCAAATCGATACAGCGAAAGGTAATCGGTGAAAATCTTCTTCCCCTGTAAATGCAACTCGATCTTAGCCATGGCAGCATCGCCGGTAATGTCGAACATTTTGTATTCACATTTTACCCTGGGATCGCGGCCCTCAGGATTTTTTTGCTTAGCTCTTTTAAAACTCTCCACCCACTTATTGATAGGATATTTAGTGAGTTCATTATTTTTCACACCTAAAAGGTTAAATCCCGGGTCGAAGCCATCACGAACTTGTTGTTCGGAGGAGATCAGGTTTTGAAGCCCGTCAACATAAGCTGTTTGAATAACTTCTTTTATGGCTTGCTTGTCTTTTTCGGTACCGGCCGGGGTTCCGGCTATGGTTGATACACTGAACAACCCGATAAGCATTAATGCAACTAATTGTCTCATGATTGAATGATTTTGGTTTGATTTCTATTTAATTCGAAGAATCTATTCATGAATTGTACCAATAATTGCATCGATCTGTATTTGTGTGTTTTATATGGCCAAATGGCGGTTCACTCTTGATTATGTGTTCGGAAACAAACTCAAGCTGTTCGGTTTTGGACAACCCATAAGGTTCGCTTAACCTATACTATAATCCTGCTATGGGCGTAATTAATTCTTAACCTGAAAATTCTTAAATGTTTTTTTATACCTTTAAGTACTAGAAATAAAAGTACATGATCATTTAAAAAACCAAAATTTTCAGTGTTATGAATGCAAATGACGTAAATCAGTTTCATGGCGATCCATCAAAGATGGATTTTATGGAAGATGCCGTATATTTTTTAAATGAAGCCCGCAAATGGGCTAATTTCCTGGCCATACTGGGATTTATTTTCCTGGGGTTAATGGTTATCATGGGATTTAGCATTGGAAGCATACTTCCTAAAATGGAACCTCAGCAATATGGACCAAAGGTTCCCGGTAGTGTTTTGGGGGCTTTTTATCTGATTCTGGCAGTAATCCATTTCTTCCCGATCTACTACCTGTTTAAGTTTGCCAGTTGGGCCAAGCGAGCTGTGGTTAGCAAAGACCCACACCAATTAAGCGAAGCCATTCGCTACCTGCGGGCACATTACCGCTTCATCGGCATCCTGGCTATAATCATGCTGAGTATTTATGTGCTGGCTATTTTAGGCTTTTTGGCTGGCATTGGCGCCGGGAGTATGGTGTATTAATTTTAGTGTTACAAGGTTAATGGTAATTCCCTTTTTCATATTTTTCATATTCTTCATATTCAGTCATCAAATAAAAACCCGGCCCCCTCTCAGGAACCGGGCTACGCAGAAACAACCTGTGCTATCCGGCCACAGACTATACAGCCTACTCTGCGCTATTCGTATTTGATGGCATCCACCATATTCCCGGTAGCCGCCTTGATGGTATGGTAGCTGATGGCCAGCAAGCCGATTATCAAGGCAACAAAGCCGGCGATGAGAAAGTTGAGCCAGTGTATATCGATGTGATAAATGAAGTTGCGTTCCAACCAGCTGCCCATACCCCACCAAGCCAGTGGCACGGCGAGGGTCAAGCCTATCACGATCAACAGGGCAAATTCTTTGTACAGTAATTGAAGTACATTTTGAACAGACGCTCCCACTACCTTGCGTATGCCGATTTCCTTGGTCTTTTGCTCAGCCACAAAGGAGGATAGCCCAAGCAATCCGATCAGAGCAATGATCAGGGAGATGCCGGCAGCAACCCGGAAGATCACGGCGATCTTTTGTTCGCCATCATACATTTCATGGAGAGACTCTTCAAGTATGCGGTAATCGAACGGCCGTTTGGCGCCAAAGCTGTTCCATTTGGTTTCGATATAATCGAGGGCCTGCGGTATTTTACCGTCTTTAACCTTGGCGGTTACCAGGTAGTTGGGATATTCACTAAGGGCGATCATTAACGGCTGCATTTTATTGTGGAGCGATTTAAAATGATAATCTTTCACGACACCGATCACTTTAAGAATGCGTCCTCCATCCATATCTTCTCCAAAACCGTGATGTATTTTCTTCCCGAGCGCCTCATCATGCCAGCCGTACATTTTAGCAGCCGTCTCGTTAATAATGACAGCCTCCTGCTGATCGGTTCCCATTGATTTATCAAAATAGCGTCCCTGGGCCAATTCCAGGTCATACACATCCTGGAAGTTATAATCCACAAAGCACATCACCATCAGATCGTCTATCATTTTTCCTTCCTTTTCAACCCGCACGACCTGTGTCCAGTTTGTGCGACCGGGTACGCCGGTGGTATTGGTGGCATTTTCAATATAAGAAGACTGTTTCAACTCATCGATGAGTGTGGCTTGTTTTGCCCTGAAAGCCGAATCCTGCAGTTCGAGCACCACCTGGTTTTTCTTATCAAAACCGAGGTCTTTGCTTTGCAGGTAATCGAGTTGATTGGAAACGATCAAGGTCCCGATAACCATCATGGTGGCAACCCAAAACTGGAAAACCACCAGTACTCTGCGGAGCCTGCCACCGGCGCGACCACCTGAAGTGGTTCCCTTGAGCACTTTAGCGGGATTAAATGAAGATAGATAGAAAGCCGGATAACTGCCGGCTACCAATCCAATGATCACAGCGATTAAAAACAGTTGGATCAGCAACACCGGATTGGTCAGGATGGCTTCCGGTATTTCCTTCCCCGAAAGGTTATTGAAATCGGGCATAAGCAGGTATACCACACCCAATGCAATTATAAAGCTAATCACTGTAAGGATAACCGATTCACTTAAAAACTGTCCGATCAGCTGGCCGCGATAGGCCCCGGAGACTTTTCGAATACCAACTTCTTTTGAACGTTTCAAAGAACGCGCTGTGGCCATATTCATATAATTTATGGCTGCCAGAAGGAGTATGAACAAAGCAACGGCCGAGAAAATGTAAACATAGGTTTTGTTGCCGGTGGGCCTGTCGGAGCTCAAGTTTCCTGAAAAGTGGGTGTCGGCCAGTGGTGAACTCATCAGGGTAAAACTGGCATTTATTTGATCGCCAATAGATTTCATATATTTATCATAAAAGCCCTGGAACTTATCATGAATGCTTTGCATGCCGGCATTTTCTTTTAACAACACATAGGAATACACCCCGATGTTCCAAAAGCGCACCGGCTCCATGCTGTTAAATTCTTCTTCGCCGTGCTCAGCAGCAAGGGTCATAGCCGAAATCAATCCGTCGTATTTCAGATGGGTATTTCCCGGGAGATCCTCAATTACACCGGTCACCTTATATTGCCTGTTATCGGCGTTAGTGATGATGTTGCCCATAGGATTTTCCCCGCCGAAATATTTTTTTGCGGTCGATTGGGTTAATACTATCGCATTGGGTTCAGTTAGGGCTTTATCCGGGTTTCCCATTAACATGTGATGGGTAAACACCTGGAAAACGGTGGAATCGGTATAATAGAAATCCTCCTCATAATATTCTTTTTCTCCATGCCGGTAAAGTGTATTCCCGGTATTTTGGAAACGAACATAGGATTCAACCTCGGGGTATTCAAGCTGAAGCGCCGGAGCCATAGGTATGGGGACAATGGCCCATTGATCGGCTTTGTTTGAAATGGTGAACTGTGACTCGAGCCGGTGAATGCGTTCATGTTTTGCATGATGCTTATCGTAGGAAAGCTCGTCACGGATATAAATAAAAATGAACACAAACGCGATCAAACCTATTGATAATCCAAGAATGTTCAACAAGGAGTAGAACTTACTCGACGTGATATTTCTTATGGCCGTTTTTATGAAATTCTTAAACATGGTGCTCGTGTTTTTATGTTGAAGGATCAGGCAACTTTAGGTTGATTAATGTTCTCACCAACCACCGCACCATCGAACAATTTGACAATGCGCTGTGCATAAGAGGCATCACTTTCAGAGTGCGTTACCATCACCAGGGTTGTACCCTGTTGGTTAAGTTCGGTAAGCAGGTTCATCACATCTTCGCCATGTTGTGAGTCGAGGTTACCGGTAGGCTCATCGGCCAGGATAAGCTTGGGATTGGAAACCACAGCCCGGGCTACGGCAACACGCTGTTGCTGACCACCTGAAAGCTGAAGTGGATAATGTTTGCTGCGATGCTGCATATTAACACGTCTGAGTGCTTCATCAACCATCTTTTTCCTTTTGGCCTTACCAATGCCTTGATACACCAACGGAAGAGCAACGTTATCAAAAACGGTCAGTTCATCGATCAGGTTAAAATTCTGGAAAATGAACCCGATATTATGTTTGCGCAAGCCGGCACGTTGCCGCTCACTGTAACGCGAAACTTCTTTATCAACAAAATGAAGTTCGCCACCCGAGGGATTGTCGAGCAAACCCAGGATATTCAATAAGGTTGACTTGCCACAGCCCGAAGGGCCCATTACGGCAATAAATTCGCCTTCTTTGATCTCAAGTGAAATTTTATCCAGGGCAGTTGTTTCCACTTCATCGGTCCTGAATACTTTGGAGATTTCTTTTACATGTATCATAACTCTTTTATTTGGGGGTTTCTTCTATTTAATTTTTCAAATTAGACGCTATTATCAATTAATTGTTACATTATTCGTATCGCAGTGTTTTAGCCGGGTCGGTCTTTGAGGCCACCCAGGCACGGTATCCCGTGATGCTCATTGCGATCATCATGGTGATCATTCCGGCAAGGGGGAACAACAACCAGTTGATGCTGGTGCGATAGGCAAAGTTTTGCAGCCAGTCGCTCATCATCCACCAAGCTAAAGGCCAGGCTACGGCATTAGCGATAATGACCAACCACACAAACTCTTTGGAGATCAGTCCCACAATACGCTCTATGGAGGCACCCAGGGCTTTCCGTATACCGATTTCCTTAGTGCGCTGCTCGGTCATAAATGACACCAACCCAAACAAGCCCATAGCTGCCACAACAATGATTACTATAGCCAGTATTGCCGATAGGGTTCCCAGCTTTTCTTCATCCCGGTAAAGTTTCTCCAGCTCGGTGTCCAAAAATTTGTAATCGAACGGCCGGGTGGGCGAAAATTTTCTCCATACATCTTCTATATAGCTCAAAATGACTTTCGGATCTTCACCGGTATAACATACCACCACATAATCGGTAAAATAGCGGCGTTCCCATTCCAATTCCTTAATGTTAAGCACCAATGGGGTGAGATCGGAGTGGAGCGATTTTACATTAAAATTTTTAAATACACCTACCACGCGCTCCTGCCCTACTCTTGAATGAAACTTCTTGCCGATGGCCTCCCTGTTGGAGTTCCAGCCCATATGCTTTACCATGGCCTCGTTAATAAGAATAGCCTTGGCTGAATCGGTTTTATTCTTGCGATTAAAATCGCGGCCCTCAAGCACCGGGATTTCGAACAGCTTGAGAAAGTCTTCTCTCACGATCAATGTGGGATAAAACTGCCATTCATCATCGGGGAAGCCTTCAGGCTTGAACTCATGGCTGTTATGATCAACCCCCAGCACATAATCCAGGCTGGTAACATGAGTAATTTTCGGATTTTGAAGCAGTTCTCCTTCAAAGGCATCATAATTCCCTGAAACAGGTGTATGATCTACTGGAATGAAAATGATATTATCCTTTTTGAAACCAAGGTCGGCATTGCGTAGATAGTTGAGTTGCCTGAAAGCCATCAGTGTTCCAATGACCAAGGCAATGGAAATGGTGAACTGGACAGTAACCAAGATTTTGCGGGCATTACTACTTTTAGCTCCATTTTTGAGGGTTCCTTTAAGCACTTTTACAGGACGAAAACGCGACAAGTAAAAGGCCGGGTATAAACCGGAGAGGATACCGGTAGTCAGCCAAACAGCTATCAATCCAAGCAAATACCTCGCATCCAGCAAAGCTGACATGCTGATATTTTTACCGGCAAAATTGTTGAAGGAGGGTAAGATGATCTCCACACAAACCAATGCAATAATTAAGGCTATAAAGCTTATAATAAGCGATTCGCCGATAAACTGAACGATAAGTTGCATACGGTATGCTCCAAAAACCTTTTTAACGCCTATTTCTCTTGCCCTGCCTGCTGAAGTGGCTGTAGCCAGGTTCATAAAGTTGATGCTTGCAATAATGAGCATAAATATGGCAATGGCTGCAAGGATGATCACATAACTCATCCTGCCGTTGGTTTCGATCTCATAATCGAGCGCCGAATGCAGATGTATATCAGTCAACGCTTGCAGATAGAGGGTTTTGCTGTTATTCTCGCCACGGGCAAAATATTTATCGACAAATGTTGGGAATTGAGCCTTCAGTGCTTCGGGATCGATGTTTTCATGCAATTTAATATAGGTCCAGTAAGGGTTCCATATCCAGTTTTTGTTCAGACGCAATCCATACATCGCCCGCATGGTCGACATGGAAGCCAGGAAATCGTAATGAAAATGTGTGTTTGATGGTGGATCTTTCAGTAAACCGGTGATCTTGAAGTGGAACCGTTCATCCAGCCTGATCATCTTCCCTACCGGGTCATTGTCACCAAAATAGCGATTAGCAGCCGATTCGGTGATCAGCACCGTATTCATTTCGACAAGTGAAGTATTGGGATTCCCTTTTACCAATTCAATATCAAAAACCTTGAAGATCGAAGAGTCAGCAAAAAAGAAATTTTTTTCCTTAAAATGATGCTCACCATATTCCACAAAATATTCCGTGTTCCAATTGTTGTATATGCGGGTCATGGCCTCAATCATATTAGGATATTCCTGAGCCATGGTTGTTCCAAGCGGAAACGGGCTACTGGTGGATGTTTCTCCCACGCCCCCGAAATCAGCATCATTGATCACCCGGTAAATGCGTTCGGCATCGGGATGGTGGCGGTCATAGCTAAGTTCCCCGGTAATGTAAAGGGTTATCAGGATAAAGCAGGTTAACCCCAGGGCCAGGCCTACAATGTTAATCATTGAGTAGAACTTGTGCTTCAAAATGTTCCGTAGTGCGATTTTTAAATAGTTCTTGATCATGACTTATGTTGTTGATAAATACTATAAAACCTTTGCCCTGGGGTTTTTATATGCTTGCGGTATCATTATCACCTATTATGCCGGTTTTTGTAATGAGTTAATAGTCAATAAGAAAATGTCATTATATGGCTCGGTAATGGTAGTTGATGTGTGCGGTAAGAAGCGTAGATTGATCGATAATGAACACTATTCGTAAAAAGCTGCTCTTTTTCCTTTTTATTGGCTAATTACTTTATTTTCTTTTTTTGATTAATTAATGATTAGTGCACAAAGTCACACGAATTATTGTATATTGGAAGGCTGAATGCCAGTGCTACTTTAACAATGAAGAGAATATGTATAGCTTGCGAAGCTTATTATTTATACTATTATTAGGGATTCCAGCAATTCAATACGGACAGAATACCTTATATGATCTTACGGGAGAAAACCCCACCAAAAATTTCATTATAGAGCGTTGGAGTGTTGAAGATGGCCTTCCTCAAAATTCGGTGCAAGCTATTGTCCAGGATACCAACAATTATTTATGGGTGGCTACTTACGGTGGGCTGGTCCGTTTTGACGGGGTTAACTTCACTAAATATGATGTGGCCAGCACCCCAAGTTTTCCTTCCAACCGGATAAATCAATTGTTTTTAACCAGCTCAGGATCATTTATCCTTGGTTTTGAGGGCGGAAATCTTGTGGGGTTCAATCCATATGATAAAAGCAGTAAACAAATTATGTCTCATAGCCAGCATCACATTTTGCTGGTTAGGGATATTGCTGAGGATATCGATTCTACTTTATGGATTGTTAGCGACAATGGCTTGTTTCACTATTACCCGGCTACCGATGCTTATGATTATTATTCCACCAATAATGGTTTGATCACCAACGCATTGAATTGTATTGAAAAGCATAAGAACGGATATTGGTATGTGGGAAGTTACAGGGGCGTAATGAGGTTCAGAACAGGGGGCGATTTCGAGCCGGTATTTCCCAACCAGCTATTACAAATAGAAGAGATATATTCCGATCCTTATGGAGGTTTGTGGTTTGGAGGCTACTACGGATTATTTCACTACCACAATGGGGAGTTAAGACATATAAGCAAAGAAAAGCAGTTCCCAAATGCGCTTTTCGATTTGATTCAAAGAACTACTGACGGTAACCTTTGGCTGGGTAAATATCGCAAGGGTTTGCTGATAAAAACAGGAGAAGAATATTTTGATTTTAAGCATCCCAACATTTCGCGCACCGATATTTCGGCAATACACGAAGATCATGAGGGAAACATTTGGTTGGGTTGTCATGCCGAAGGGCTTATTGTGCTTAAACGACGGTTGTTTAATTATATAGACACCACACAAGGTTTATCCCTTAATCTTATTTATCCGATCTTGCAGGCACAGGATGGTGCTATTTGGATAGGAACTGCCTGCGGAGGGCTTAACAGGCTTACCAGTGATGGCATAAAGGTATTTCAGGAAAAAGACGGGCTTACGAACCATTGTGTGTGGTCTCTTTTAGAATTACCCGATCATACCATATGGATCGGAACTTATGGGGCTGGTATCTTTGTTCTTGAAAACGAAAAGATCACACACTTTGAAAATGCTTCATTGAACAGGAGTGTGGTTTTTAGCTTATATTCCGACAGCAGGGAGCATATATGGATAGGAAGTAACAAAGGTTTGTTCTGTAAAAATGAAACGGGCATTCAGAAGGTCATTATTAATGATGAGCTAAAAAATGTGGTGGTAAAAAATAGCATGGAAGATGATAAAGGCAGGCTTTGGTTTGCATCCGATAAGGGTGTGATATGCCTTCATAATGATACCTTCACTTTGTATGACCAAACAAAAGGATTAAAGGGAAAAAACTACCGCAGCCTTTTCCAGGATAGTAAAGGTGGTATATGGACCGGGTCTTATGGCTCAGGGATGGCATTGATAGCGGGAGATACAGTGTATAATATTACCATGAATGATGGTCTTTTCGATAACATAGTCAGTACATTTCTTGAGGATGATGCAGGTAATTTGTGGATGACATGTAATAGAGGGATTTACAGGGTAAGTCTAGCTGAGCTTTACGAATTCATACGCGGTGAGCGAAAATCAATTCATAGTTATTCATACGGAAAGTATGAAGGTATCCCCAATTTGGAATTCAATGGGGGTTGCCAGCCTTCAAGCTGGCGCACTACCGAAGGCTTATTTCTTTTTCCTTCGATTGGAGGAGTAGTTATAGCCGATCCTCAAAAAATGCATATCAATAAAAAGCCTCCCGAGGTTTTTATTGAGCAAGTGAGTATCGATAATATTCCTTGGGGATCAAATTCTACCATCATAGAAGCTCCGGCAGGATACAATGAAATTAAAATCGAATATACTGCCCTAAGCTACCAGGACCCGAAAAATGTGCAATTCCGTTATATGCTCGAAGGATTGGATAAAGATTGGAGCAGTATAACCAGCCACCGAAATATCTTGCTAAAGCATATCCCTCCGGGGAATTATACCTTCAGGCTTATAGCCTCCAATAATACAGGCATCTGGAATAAAAAGGGAACAAGCTGCGAGTTGTCTATTGCGGGCTTTTGGTATCAGGATAAACGCATTCAATTGTTGGCCTTACTACTGATTGGTTTGTTGATCATGTGGGGATTTAGAATGCGTATTAGTGCCCTTAAAAAGCGAAAATCCCTACTGGAAAAAACCGTTGCTGAAAGAACCCGTGATCTGAAAGAAGCCAATGAAACCAAGGACAAGTTCTTTTCCATTATTGCTCATGATCTTAAAAGCCCTTTCAATTCAATACTTGGCTTTTCGGAGTTGTTGTATGAAGATTATAAAAGAATGGATGACGGGGAAAGGGAAGACTATATCGGCAATATTAATCAGTCAGCCCACCAGGTTTATGATCTTCTAGAGAATTTACTTGCCTGGGCAAGGGGAAAGTCGGGTAAGATGAATTTTAAACCGGCATCGATTGACATACACCAACTTGCCTGCGAGAACCTGGAGCTCCTGCGAACCAATGCTAGTCAAAAGCAAATTAGCCTTGCATGCTCAGTTCAAACTAAAACCTATGCTTTCGCCGATCGAAATATGATCAATGCCGTGATTAGAAACCTTCTTTCCAATGCCATCAAATTCACACACCCCAAAGGGGAGGTAAAAATTGAAGCAGAAAATAAGAATGATCATACAATTATCAGAGTCATCGATAATGGCGTAGGGATTCCCCTGGATAAAATCGCCACCTTGTTCCACATCGACCAGCAATTTCGAAGCAATGGAACTGCCGAAGAGAAAGGAACCGGTCTCGGGCTGTTACTGGTTAAGGAATTTGTGGAGCAAAACAAAGGCACACTTGAAGTGGATAGCAAACCGGGTATGGGCAGCACATTCAGCGTTATCCTGCCGGCTTCTTCAAACGAATGATATTATTAACACAATGGTAACAAGCGAATTAAGTGGTGTCAATATCATTTTGAAAGAATTTTGTATTTTTGTGCCCCCCGATGAGGTTGAGATTATTATCGGATTACAATAAATCAATACATAGGGGTGTTTTATTATGCTGATTCCCGGTAGCAGCGGAGGAATCTCAATGCAGCACTGTTTATAGATATAGTCATCAGACACAGATCGATTAGAACAGGGGACAATAACTAAACGAGGTAAACAAACGGATCAGTCTGTTTGAAGGAACTAACACAATGACTTAAAAGGGTCATAATCAATGCAACAAACAATCATAAAAGCCTTAAAATATAAGAACAGGAGTTCGGCCAGGAGCAATATCCTGAGCCGCTTGCTGGAGGAAAATCCTGTATTGCATTCTATTCTAAAAGAATCTCCCACTAGCGAAGATGCTATTTCATCAATTTATAATCATATTTTAACCCGGGTTAAAAATAATCCGGTGGCCCATAAGGTATACCGGTATCAGCTCACGGGCGAGCGCATGTTTAACCATCTCGACTGGGAAGACTTTGCCGCCATCCGTATCCTGGATTATATTGATCATACCGGAAAGACATTTATCGATAAAAACCGGAACAACCGGAGCTTTATAAATAATCCCTTTGCAATTCTCTGGAAGGAGGCCAACGGTATAAAAACCAAGGCCAACCTCTACTTTTTTATCGATATGCTTCAGATGTTTCGCCAGTTAAACGGAGGACGGCTGGGAGAAATGCCTTCAAAAGAGAAGCTCGAAGAATGGATGGAACGACATCCTTCGGGCTTGGATGAAAGGATCATCAAATTACGGGAAACAAATCGCAAGCGGATCATCGACTTGTTCATTCGTAAAATGGACGATGGAGAGATAAAAGACGCCAAGTTCAGGTTTAAAGAGGGGATGAGTTATGATGAAAAAATTGAATTGATGGAACAATGGTGGACACAGCGTGTGTTTCACTTGCGCTTTGCCATCAGGTCGCCGGAGCTTCTGGAGGAGATGCTCGATTATACCTTAAGCAGCGAAACAATGGAGGTGCTCTATCAGGCTAAAAATGCAGGAATTCCCTTTTTCGTCAATCCCCATTACCTTTCTTTGCTCAATGTACATGAACCTGAGGAATTGCATAATACCGATCAGGTCATTCGCGATTATATAGTTTATAGCAAAGAGTTGGTGGAAGAATTCGGCCAGATTGAAGCCTGGGAAAAAGAAGATATTGTGGAGCCGGGCGAACCTAATGCTGCCGGCTGGTTACTTCCTCGCGGGCATAATATTCATCGCCGCTACCCCGAGGTGGCCATATTGATCCCTGATTCAATGGGTCGTGCCTGCGGTGGGCTTTGTTCCAGTTGCCAGCGAATGTATGATTTTCAATCGGGGCATCTGAATTTTGACCTCGACCGGCTAAAACCTAAGGAAACCTGGGATGAAAAACTCCAACGCCTGCTCCGGTATTTTGAAAACGATGCCCAACTTCGCGATATTCTCATCACCGGTGGTGATGCTTTAATGAGTTCCGACCGAACCTTGCGCAAAATACTCGAGTCGGTTTATGAAATGGCCTTAAGAAAAAAGGAAGCTAATCAATACCGGGCAAACGGGGATAAATATGCCGAAATGGTTCGCATTCGCCTCGGAACTCGCCTGCCGGTTTATCTTCCGCACCGTATTGATGATAAGCTTGCTCTTATTCTCGCCAACTTTAAGGAAAAAGCTAAAAAGATCGGCATAAGCCAATTTGTGATCCAAACCCACTTTGAATCGGCTATGGAAATCACCCCGGAGAGCAAGACAGCTATTGAAAAATTAATAGCAGCCGGCTGGACAGTTACCAACCAGCAGGTATTCACGGCTGCGGCTTCAAGAAGAGGTCATGCAGCCAAGTTGCGAAAGACCCTTAATGATATAGGTGTGCTTACGTATTACACTTTTACGGTAAAAGGATTTATGGAGAATCATCATAATTTTGCTCCCAATGCCCGTTCAGTGCAGGAACAAGTGGAGGAAAAATCAAAAGGCGCCATTCCTCAGCAAGCATTGGATTCCATTCGTTCATTTCCGGCAAAAGCTGAAAGGATGAAGAAAAATATTGATGAGGTAAGAAAAGAACAAGACCTCCCTTTCCTGGCTACAGACAGGAATGTGCTGAACATGCCCGGCGTAGGAAAGAGCCTGACCTTCCGTACCATCGGTATCACCCCCGACGGACGGCGTATTCTAAAATTCGATCATGATCCAACCCGTTTCCACAGCCCCATTATTCATAAAATGGGAAAAGTAACTATAGTGGAATCCAAATCCATAGCGGAATACCTGGAGCAAGTGGCAAGTTATGGCGATAATATGGAGGATTATGCCAACCTTTACGGCTATTCTATAGGCGAAACCCAAACCCGTATGCCCGTTTACGAATACCCGGAATATGATTTCAGGATCACCGAAGAACTAACGAACCTGGAGATAGAATGATTGATAGAAGAAAATGCTGAACTAAAGCTCCAGCCAATTCTTCACCATTTGCAATCCCGTAGGGGTCATCACCGATTCAGGATGGAATTGAACGCCATAAAGCGGAAGTTTGCGATGCTTTAGTGCCATAACTTCCCCTTCTTCATCGGTCATTGTAATTTCAAGCTCATCGGGGAAACCTGTGGCATCGATAATCCATGAATGGTAGTGACCAATAATGATTTCCCTGGGAATTTCCTTATAAATGGGGGCTCTACTGATCACCTGAGCTTTTGTTTCTTCTCCATGCAATACCCTGCCTAGTTGCTTTAGTTTGGCGCCAAACACTTCAGCAATGGCCTGATGACCCAGGCAAACACCAAACATATCTTTCTCCCGGCTATATTTCTCAATAACCGGTTTGAGACTACCGGCTTCGGAGGGAATGCCCGGCCCGGGTGATAGCATGATCTTATCATAATGTTCTATTACCGAAAAATCGGTTTCATCATTCTTCATCACCTCAACATGATTAGCCCCTGCCTGGTAGAGTAATTGCACCAGGTTATAGGTAAATGAATCATAATTATCGATCAATAAAACCTTCATGTTCCGGGTCTTTATGAAATAACAAAAATAGGGGGATTTTTTTAGTTTAAACCTTTTGTTTGAAGCTAATTGAAGGAGATATCATATTTGCCACATGATTTCTCATTCTTCTCACCAGAGGGGTCTTATCATAATAATTCTTATCTTAGGCGGTTATTTCAGCTATCAATGGCAAAATACAAGAATAAATACCGGATAGAATCCACACGCCTACAAAATTGGGATTATGGATGGGATGGAGCCTATTTTATAACCATTTGCACCGCCGATAGGATTCATTATTTAGGGAGGATCATAAACAAAAAAATGAAATTATCCAGAATAGGTGTTTTGGCCGACGTATTTTGGCATGAAATAAAACACCATGCAAAAAATGTGATTTTGGATGAATTTGTGGTAATGCCCAATCATATTCATGGCATCATTATTTTGCAGGGGAATCAAACGAACACCGATGATAAAAACCTATCTAATGGCAACGCACCTGTAGAGGCAAGGCATGCCTTGCCTCTACCGCATGCCTTGCCTCTACCGCATGCCTTGCCTCTACAACGGGAATCGGATAAACCAAAACCGAAAACAACCATCGGTCAAAAACGTTTTCAAAATCAGGGTGAAAATACAATTTCATCCATCATTGGTTCCTATAAATCTGCCGTAACCAAACACGCCCATCGATTAGGGTTCAAATTCAATTGGCAATTGCGATTTTGGGATCATATAATTCGCAACGAGGCGGAATTCGAAAGGATTAGACAATATATCAGAACGAATCCGGAAAATTGGGACAACGACAAATTCTATAAATCAACATGATTAACGCTAGACCCGATATCATCCACCAATTAAACAAATGGGGTGCACAGCGCACCCCCTTCCTGTTCATTTTTGATTTTGAGATGAAAAAACCCTTGGCGTTTTCACTGAAAAATCCATTACCACCAAACGTTTATTACGATATGCAGGGGAAAACCAATTATACCGGCGAATGGATGGATGTTAAAAAACCCCGTATAGATAGTTCCCCGGTTTCATTCGATCAGTACCGAAAAGCATTTGATTTTGTGCAGGAACACCAAAAACGGGGCAATTCATACCTGACCAATCTTACATTTCCCACCCGTCTTTATATTAACATGGATTTGAAGGATGTATTTGCAGTAAGCAAAGCCAAATACAAATTACTGTACAAAGATGATTTCGTAGTGTTTTCACCGGAAACCTTTGTTCGGATAAAAGATGGCCAAATATTCTCACACCCCATGAAGGGCACCATCGATGCAAGCATTCCCGGTGCACAGGAGATCATTCTTGAGGATGCCAAGGAAAAGGCCGAACACAATACCATCGTCGATCTGATACGTAATGATCTGAGTATGGTAGCCAACAATGTGAAGGTGGATAAATTCAGGTATATCGATCATTTAAAAACCTCCATGAAAAACCTTTTACAAGTTAGCTCGGAAATTGTGGGAGACATGCCCAATGACTACCACCAAAACATTGGTGACATACTATGGAAATTACTACCGGCAGGCTCCATAAGCGGAGCACCAAAGAAAAAGACCGTGGAGATCATACAGGAAGCTGAAATGGATGAAAGAGGTTATTACACCGGTATAGCCGGAATTTTCGATGGCTATAGCCTGGATAGCTTTGTGATGATACGGTTTATTGAAAAACAAGGAGATGAATATTATTATCGTAGTGGTGGCGGCATCACCGTTAGAAGTGAAGTAGAAAAGGAATACCGTGAACTAATTGATAAAGTGTATGTACCTGTTGTTTGAAGCCATAAAGGTTGAAAATCGCCTTTTATGTAATTTGGAATACCATCAGTGGCGCGTAGATCGCTCAATGAAGGCGCTATTTAAAAACTCCCCGCCTATTAGCCTCAGCAAAATAAGCATTCCCAAATCAGTTGACCCCCATCTCATTTACAAATGCCGGGTAACCTATGGTGAAAAAATTGAAGAGGTTAAATTCATCCCATATGAAAAGCGGCAAATCAAATCATTGAAACTTGTAAAAAGTGATGAAATAGAATATGGCTTCAAATATAACAACCGCAAGAAATTAGAAGAGCTAAAACAATATCAGGGCAGTGCCGATGAAATTATCATCATAAAAAACGGCTTGGTAACCGACACCTCCTTCACCAATATTGCTTTTTATGATGGAATTAAATGGCATACACCTTCGGCGCCTTTGCTTAAGGGCACAAAACGTCAAAAACTACTTGATGATGGATTGCTTGAAGCAAAAGAAATCCGGGAAACGGATATCCCGGATTTTCAATATGCTTGTCCGATCAATGCCTTTTTCGATTTGGCGCCGGAAAACTATCTATTAACAAAAGATATCTATTAAATAAAGCTAAAATTGAATTATGGCCGCTAACCTGCACTAATCCACCACAAATTAACGCTAATTAGAGTCTGTCTACAAACTTCCTCTCGAACTTCGCCCCTCTAACTCTCTTGCCTGAGGCAAGAAGACCGTTTAAGCGGCTGATTGTGAGGCTGTTCCCCTTTAGGGGATTAAGGGGTTGCGGGGAGGAATATGACAAAATCGAGAC
>JAIPAP010000003.1 GCA_021740045.1 Bacteroidales bacterium | reverse complement strand
ATTCCGAGTCGCGCTTAGCCAGGTAATCGTTTACCGTAACAATATGAACACCCTTACCCGGTAATGCATTCAGGTAAACAGGCAAGGTAGCCACTAGCGTTTTCCCTTCACCGGTTGCCATCTCGGCGATTTTACCCTGGTGAAGCACAACGCCACCCAATAGCTGCACATCGTAGTGTACCATATCCCAGGTGATCATAGTACCACCGGCCATCCATTGATTTTTGTAGTGGGCCTTGTCGCCCACTATATCGATATGGTCGCGTTGGGCGCCCATGGTGCGGTCGCGTTCATTGGCAGTAACTTCAACGTATTTGTTTTCCTTAAAACGGCGGGCAGTCTCCTTCATTACTGCAAAAGCTTCGGGAAGGATTTCGTTAAGCACTTCCTGGCTTTTAGTATAAATGGTTTTCTCAAGCCGGTCAATTTCATCAAAGATATTCTCTTTCTCCTCAATATCCATATTGTAATCTTCTTCGGCCTGGCGGCGAAGCTCCCGTATCTTCTCTTCTTCACCCCTTATATGTTGATGGATCTTTTCTTTAAACTCCCGGGTCTTATCGCGCAGTTCATCATTGCTCAACTGCTTAATATCTTCATAAGCGTCGAGGATCTTATGCTGTATGGGTTGCAGATTTTTAAGGTCCCTCTCCGATTTACTCCCGAAGAGTTTTGTTAAAACATTAGTTGCCATAATTAATATAAATGATTTAGAACAAGTTGCCTTATAATAAACATATATGAAACCACTTTATTTTATACACGCATGACACAAAACACAGCAGAATCATTCCCTAGTTTTAGGGCAAAGCAAAATTAACTGAATTTATTCAATTTGGGTAGAGGGTATAATATTCTTAACTAAGCCTGGATAAAAAAAGCTGATGCTTGGTATGATATTGACCTGGCATCAGCCTTTTAATTTTTTCCTGATCAATTTTGGTTATGGCAAAAAAGCCATGGTTAATATTCATCTTCATGGAAAAAGAAGTCTTCCCTTGTAGGATAGTCGGGCCAAATGTCCTCGATACTTTCGTAGACTTCGCCCTCGTCTTCAATTTCACGAAGATTTTCAATCACTTCCATGGGTGCACCTGACCGAATGCTCCAATCGATGAGTTCTTCTTTTGTTGCCGGCCATGGTGCATCTTCAAGTTTAGAAGCTAGTTCTAGAGTCCAATACATATTGATCCGAGGTTTTATGTGTTAACTTTTTGCAAAAATATAATTTCCGTTCGTTTAGCAAGAGCTTTTCAACGCAGTATAAAAAAAATTATTGTATATAATGCTTCACCATTAAATATTTGGTTTCCAGGGTGTTTCAACTGCATTGAGGTCTTTTGCCAATTTTCTTGACAGAACGAAGAGGTAATCTGAAAGCCGGTTGAGGTATTTAATGATCAGCGCATCAACATCCATACTCTCGGCCAGTTTAATGGTTATTCGCTCGGCTCTTCTGCACACGGTTCTGGAAACGTGGCAGTAGGAAACCGCAGGATGCCCACCGGGCAGCACAAAATTACGAATAGGAGGTAACTCTTCATTCATAACATCAATAGCTTGTTCTAGCGTATCGATGTCGGTAGCATTTAGTTTTGGAAGCATTTCCAGGTTTTCCGGTTTGTCGGAAGCCAGGATGGATTCAGCTGTAAAAATCCGTTCCTGAATGTTTATGAGAAACACTTTGGTTTCTTCCTCCATTTCCTGGTCACGCAGCAGGCCCAAAAAAGCGTTTAGTTCATCGAGGGTTCCGTATGCTTCAATTTGTTGATGATATTTTGGAACCCTGGTTCCTCCTAATAGCGAGGTTTCCCCCTTGTCGCCCTGCTTGGTATAAATCTTCCATTCCTCCTGGTTCATGTGCGCTGTTTTAAATAAATCAACCTTGCAACAAGATTACCTGTGATTTGTTCACGTTGGGCACGCTGCAATTATTGCCCAAAATTCAAGAATTTGTGAAAAAAATTCGCAATAATGAAATCCGAAAACGATGAAAGGTAATAACGGCAACAGTTCTTTATTAGAAAGTATTGGTATTGGGTAAAAAAACCTCCATGGTTAACGGGTTTTCCCTTTTAGAATGTTTTTCAGGATGTTGGTAAATGAGGCTGCGTTTTATTTTGCATGATTCATGGTTTGATAATCGGCAATGCTGCGGATGTTCTGGTTTTGCTCGTCTGTTTCAACCAGCCCGTCCATCAGGTGAATGATGCGATGAGCGTGCATGGCAATATCGTGTTCATGGGTTACCAGGATGATGGTATTGCCTGCTTGATGGATTTCTTCAATAAGCCCCATCATTTCGATGGATGTTTTTGAATCGAGGTTACCGGTAGGTTCATCGGCCAGAATAATAGATGGATTATTGACCAGGGCTCGTGCAACAGCCACCCTTTGCCGCTGACCTCCTGAGAGTTCATTAGGCTTGTGGTAAATGCGGTCACCTAAATGAACATCGTTTAGCACTTTTTGTGCTCTTTCTATCCGGCTGGATTTACCAATACCGGCATAGACCTGGGGTAACATTACATTTTCCAATGCCGTAGAGCGCGGCAGAAGGTTAAAGGTTTGAAAAATGAAACCGATTTCGGTATTGCGAATTTCGGCCAGTTGATTATCATTGAGCCGGCTTACATCTTCGCCGTTCAGGAAATATTGACCGCCGGTAGGCGTATCGAGGCATCCCAAAATATTCATCATGGTTGATTTACCTGATCCGGAAGGCCCCATCAGGGCTACATATTCGTTTTTATGGATGGATACCGATATCGATTGCAAAGCCTTTACCACTTCGGTTCCAACGTGGTAGTGGCGTTTTATGTCGATAAGTTTGATAATTTCTTCATTCATTGAGGCTACTCTTTGTAATTGATAACAAATCTACTAATATATCAGTATTTGAGGATAAAATGTTCTTTGCTTAATTCCTTTTTGAAAAAAATAATGCCCAAAAAGAACAGATCGATGGTGGCTGTTACCCGCTCATCTTGTTGAATATGTTCCCATGCCTCTTCCATTCCCTTTGACCAGTGAATGTCATCCAAAACGAATACACTGTTGTTATGGGCTTTTTCAGCACACTGGTTAAAATAATTGAGCGTGGGTTCTTTACGATGATTGCCGTCGAAAAACACATAATCGAGTTTGTCAATGGTTTTCAGTATTTTAGGTAGCAAGGCGTCGAAATTTCCTATTTCTATCCGGAAATTTTTCAAACCCAGGTATTTCAGATTTTCTTCGGCTTTGGCTGCTGCGTTGGCTGCTCCTTCTATACAGTGTATTTTGCTTTCCGGGGCTGCAAGAGCCTGATAAGCTGTGCTTATCCCAATCGAGGTGCCGAGCTCAAGCATAGTTTGCGGCTTAAAGTATTTGATTAAGCGGTAAAGGGTTTGCCCATTTTTGGGTGTGGATGCCGTTTTTTTTGCAATCTCACTGATGCGCTTAAGCGATGATTTATAGTGACGCTCCTGTGCTCCAGCCCCAAAATCAATTACTTCTATGGGGTTGTTATTGGTGAGAAGCTCTTTACGCATGGATTCCACTTTTTTGTAGTCCTCATAAGTGGTATTATCCTGTATGGCCTTTGTATATACTTCGTATATAAAAGGCGAGTGGACTTTAAACGCATTGGTGGCATTTCTCAAATATCTCAGATACCGTAACCCATGATTGATCATCTTCATGCACGTGCCCTTTTTTTGCAGGTTGTTTTGGACTCCCCCAAAATCAAGCCAGAATGATTCAAATAATTATAACGCAAAAAATCAACAAAGGTTATCTTTCTGCCAACGATCATCTACCCCAGTTTTCCTTATCGAGGCTGCGATAATGTATGGCCTCTGCCAGATGTTCGGGTTTAATAGACTCGCTGGAGTCAAGGTCAGCGATGGTACGCGATACCTTTAAAATGCGGTCATAAGCCCTGGCCGAAAGGCTTTGTCGTTCCATAGCCTTTTTTAATAAAGCATGGCCCGCTTTGTCGATCTGGCAGATTTGCTTCAACTGTTTACTGTTCATTTGTGCATTACAATAAATACCTTTACTTTCTTTATAGCGCTCATCCTGTATTATGCGAGCTTCCACTACCCGTTTGCGAATGGTTTCACTTTTTTCGCCTTCTCGTACTTCACTAAGCTCACTAAACGGCACCGGGATAACTTCTACATGGATATCAATGCGGTCGAGAAGTGGGCCTGAGATCTTGTTGAGATATTTTTGCACAAAACCCGGGGAACAAACACATTCTTTATCCGGGTGGTTATAATATCCGCATGGGCAGGGATTCATGGCTGCCACCAGCATAAAACTGGCCGGATACTCCACACTAAGCCGTGCCCTGGCAATGGTAACCAATCGGTCTTCCAATGGTTGCCGCAACACTTCCAGAACGGTTCGTTTGAATTCGGGTAATTCATCCATAAATAATACACCGTTGTGGGCAAGTGAGATCTCACCCGGTTGAGGATTGGTTCCTCCACCGACAAGGGCCACATCGCTTATGGTGTGATGCGGCGAGCGAAACGGCCGTATGGAAACAAGCGATGCTTCATGTGACATTTTCCCGGCAACGCTGTGTATCTTGGTGGTTTCAAGGGCTTCATGAAGATTAAGAGGTGGAAGTATGGAAGGCAGGCGCTTGGCCAGCATAGTCTTTCCCGATCCGGGCGGGCCTATCAAAACTGCATTGTGTCCTCCAGCTGCTGCAACCTCCAATGAGCGCTTAATATTTTCCTGCCCTTTTACGTCGGCAAAATCAAACTCGTATTCGTTCAAGTTGGCGTAAAATTCTTCGCGGGTATCCACAATTTCTTTTTCCAAGTCGGTTTTACCATCAAAAAAGTTGATCACATCCAAAATGTTATCCACTCCATAAACATCCAGGCTGTTAACGATAGCAGCTTCGCGGGCGTTAGTTCTGGGAAGGATAAACCCTTTAAAGCCTTGGTTGCGGGCTTCGATTGCGATGGGTAAAGCACCTTTAATAGGCTGCAGGCTCCCGTCAAGCGATAGTTCGCCCATAATGATATACTCATCAAGTCGTGATGAGCTGATCTGATTCGAGGCGGCAAGTATCCCTATGGCGATGGTAAGGTCATAGGCCGAGCCTTCTTTGCGGATGTCGGCCGGAGCCATATTGATGGTGATCTTTTGGCCGGGCAGCTTGTAACCGATGTTTTTCAAAGCTGCTTCAATGCGCTGATGGCTTTCTTTTACAGCGCTATCAGGCAATCCAACCAAAAAGAATTGTATTCCAATATCAATATTAACCTCTACGGTAATGGTGATGGCGTTAATCCCTATAATTGTACTGCCATAGGTTTTTACAAGCATATCGGGAGGATTTGGATTTTGCGACAAGATACGAAGAAAAATTGTATTATACCACTGGTTTGTAAAGATTGGGCTATTTACCTCCTATACTTATATACCTGTGCTTTTCTTCTCTTTGCCTGCCCACTGCCATTGCCATCAAATTAAAAGCGATCTTACTTTTCAGGCTTATAATTCGAACGTTTTAAAATAGCCTGGGCGTTGTCATTTTGCATCATCTCCGAAAGTGTGGCCTTGTCATTTCCGCGCATGTATTTTTTCACGATTTGCCAGCCTACCCATTCACCAATACGTGCCGGGGACTTTTGCGAAAAGGTGCTGGTAAAAGGTCCATCCACCATAAGTTTATTGATGGACTGGCTATTGCGTGTGTATAACAATTCTTTTTCGATGAGATAAGCCCAAATATTGCCTTCGTTATTCCCGATCCATTCCATTTGTTGCGGGGTATATTCCATTTTTAAGCTATCGGGCATTTTTGGCAGCATCGCATCGGTGAAATAAAGTATTTTTCCGGCCTTGATCATGTGATCGAGCAAGGTCTTATCATTGTTTTCCGGCAGGTAGGTAAAGGCTATTTCCTTAATGCATCCGGTAGGTATAAAATCCTTGCGCATGCGACGGATCCTGTACTTTGGGAGATTTAACTTGCGGTAGGTTTTATAATCGCTGCCTAGATAATTATCCAGTGCAATCAGCATGACACTGTCGGCATAAATTACCGGGTGTTTATAATCCAAGCCTGATACATAGGTATATACCTTTGGCGGCTCGAAAGCGGGGTAGTAATATTTAATATGTTTGAAGGCCGAGGTGAGCGTTGACTCCAGTTCCGAAACATCTTTATATTGCTGGCTTACATCATCATATAATTCGTTTAGGAGCGAATCATTAAGGTATTCCTTGATTTGTATTATGTTGAGCGTGTCCTCAAGGTTGCCGGCAAGAAAAAACGGGTATTTCCTTTTCAGTGCCCTTAGTTCGGTAACCAGTTTTTCCCGGTTAACTGAAAAGATATCCTGCTCATATCGCTTTATGCTAACGGGTTTCATTTCCACACCTGATACATCCACTTCTTTAAGCGGATCATTCTTATGCCCACATGCCTGAATAATAAGCGCTATAGCAAGTAAAGAAAGTCCAATGTAATTTTTCATCGATTCTGAGATTTTGATCAGAAAAACGTGAGGTGCAGCAGGATATTACAGGTCATTGTCCAAAAAGTAAAACCCGGATCAGGCCGGGTTTTAAGCATGTGTAGTCAATTTCGTTTTATACCTTAAAAAATGGCCCATCCCAAGCTCACCAGGAAAGCATTGTTCTTAAGATTGCCATAGTTGAAGTCGTCATCGTCGCCTTCGGCAATATCGTTAAGGCCTATTTCGTAACGGACGTCGAGGGAGAACTTCAATACATCCACGCCGGCACCAATTTGTATGCCCCAGTTGGCATCGTTGATGTCTTTATCTTCTATGGTGAATGATGCGGGGACATCTTCGGCTTCAATTTCCTTATCCATTACAAATGAGGCCACCGGTCCGGCCATCGCCCGTATGTTGGTCACTTTCAGGTTGACGAGCTTCACCCCAACCAGCAGGGGTACATCAATGGTCTTCATATCGACGTCCTGTGTTACTTCGGCACTGCCTTGAAAAAGATTAGGCTCGAAACCAAATTCAGTTCCCTTGGTCATCCACAGAACCTCGGGTTGAAAATAGACCTTGGTGCCTAAACGCGCAAAAGCTCCAAAATGAAGGGAACTCTTCATGTCTTCATTAATATCGTCAGCATCCGTGCTCAAGCTCGAAGCCGTATAACCAATTTTCGGGCCCAGTGATAATTGTCCGAATGCAAGCTGCCCTGCCAGCATTGCAATTAATAAAATAAGTGCTTTTTTCATAACCGATTTTTTTAAGTTTCTACAAATATAACAATACATTTAGGCATTGTTCAAAATAATTTATGTAATTTGTGAGCAAGATACACAAATAATAGACCATTATGAAAAAAGCAAGTCTTTTAACTCTGATTTCGATACTTTTATCCATTCCTGCTTTTTCTCAGTTCAAGCCATTTTTGTTTGGTTTCAAAGCTTCTCCTGAACTGGGTTGGATGAAGCCTGATGCTCGCTATTATGAATCAAATGGCGTAACTGCCTTTTTCTCATGGGGGTTTGTTGCCGAATTCAACCTAACACGTAATTATGCTGTGGCAACTGGTGTTAATGTCCATCAACGGGGTGGTAAGCTCGAATTCCCATACGTGTTGCAACAGAACGGCTCCACGGCCCATGGTATCCTGCACCGGCAATATGATTTGAAAACCATTGAGTTGCCCGTAACCATTAAAATGAAAACCAGCACGGCTGGCCGGTGGAATTTTTATGCCCGTGTAGGAGTGGGCACCAACTTCATGCTCGATGCAAAAGCCAAAGATGAGTTTTATCCGGAAGGCGATAATAACATTAGTTATATGGAGGAAAGGCGTATAAAGGAGGATGTCAGGCTCATCCACGAAACCCTGATCCTTGGTTTTGGTGTGGAATATGCCTTAAGCGGCACCAATGTAATTACCGGTGAGGTAAATTTTAACAACGGCTTTACCAATATATTGAAAGGGCATAATTCGCGCCATCCCGATGTGGAAGCTTATGCCATATCGAATTTATTGGGGTTGAGTGTAGGTTTTATTTTTTAACGAACTTCGCCCCCGGTTTGTCGTTAAATGTAAAAACACAGAAGCATGAAGATAGCGCTGGCACAATTAAATTATATTATTGGCGATTTTGAGAATAACAGCAAGCATATATCCGCCCATATCAACCTGGCCAAACGGGAGGGAGCCGACCTGGTTATTTTTTCCGAGCTGGCTTTGACCGGTTATCCGCCAAGAGATTTCCTGGAATTCGATGATTTTATTGATCGCACCCATGCACAGATTGAACAAATTGCCCGGAAATGCAGGAATATAGCATGCATATTGGGTGCGCCTTCAAGAAATCCCAGCTACAAAGGGAAAAAGCTGTTTAATTCGGCTTATTTTCTAGCCGATGGAGAAATCAAGCAAATCATTCATAAAACGCTCTTGCCCAATTACGATATTTTTGATGAATACCGCTATTTTGAGGCCAATAGCACTTTTAACGTCATCGAATACAAAGGGTTACGGCTGGCGCTGACCATATGCGAAGATTTGTGGGATTTGGATGATGATACCCTGTACCGGGTTTCACCTATGGAGAAGTTAATGGAACAGCAGCCCGATTTAATGATCAACATAGCGGCTTCGCCCTTTGATTATAACCAGTTTAAAAACAGGCGTACTATTTTGGAGCGTAATGTGGAGAAGTTTGGTTTGCCGGTGGTTTATGTAAATCATGTAGGGGCCCAAACCGAGCTGTTATTTGATGGCGGTTCCATGGTTATGGACAGCCAGGGCACCCTCAGGCATCAAATGGCCTATTTCACCGAAGAGGTTTTTACTTTTGAAACCGAAGAATTCCAGGTGGAAAAGGAAAAAGCCCGGTTTGAGGTTGAGGAGAATCCCATAGGGCTTATTCATGATGCCCTGGTGATGGGGATTAGGAATTACTTCGAAAAACTGGGCTTTAAGAAGGCAATTCTTGGCCTCTCCGGTGGCATTGATTCGGCCGTTACATTGGTACTGGCGGTAAAAGCTTTAGGGACAAAAAATGTGATGTCTGTACTCTTACCTTCCCAATATTCCACCGGTCATTCGGTAAGTGATTCGGAACAATTGGTTAAAAACCTGCGTTCGCCTCATAAGGTGGTGGGCATTAAAGATATTTACAAATCGTTTGAGCAAACACTCGAACCGTATTTTGAAGGCCGCCCATTTGATGTGACCGAGGAAAATATACAGGCACGTACAAGAGCGGTAATACTCATGGCCTTTTCCAACAAATTCGGCTATATTCTTCTGAATACTTCCAATAAGAGTGAAGCGGCTGTGGGCTACGGAACCCTTTATGGTGATATGTGCGGGGGTTTGTCGGTTTTGGGTGACGTTTATAAAACACAGGTATACGAGTTGGCCCGGTATATCAATCGTAAGGAAGTAGTTATTCCGGAGAGTATTATTACCAAGGCGCCTTCGGCAGAGTTGCGCCCCGATCAGAAAGACCAGGATTCATTGCCGGAATATGATGTGCTGGATGAAATTCTTTATCAGTACATCGAAAAGCGAAAAGGTCCGGCAGAGATCATCAATATGGGTTTCGATAAAGCCATTGTGGAGAAAACCCTCAAGCTGGTCAACATCAACGAATGGAAGCGACACCAAACCCCACCTATTTTAAGGGTTTCGAAAAAGGCTTTCGGCATGGGCCGGCGTATGCCGATTGTTGCAAAATACCTGGCCTAATGGATTTAATGCGATGGAAAACCCTGCATGAGCGAATTTAATTGGAGTGGCCCTTCTGACCGAGCAGTCGGGTAGTACCGCGTGACCTGTCATTCGGGTAGAAAAATTCATCCGATTGCAATATACCATTTTTTGAGGGAGGAGAACTACAGAGATGCCTTCCTATAAAAAAACCGGTTAAGTGGCAATCAGGAGTACTTAACCGGTTTTTTTGAACGTAAAAATGCAATTTTGCTAAGCCGGGGCAACCTCTTCAACACCTTTAACTTGTGGGATGGCTTTTATAACGGCTTCTTCAACCCCGTTTTTTAATGTCATCCGGCTAAAGGGGCATGAACCGCATGCTCCGTGAAGTTCTACATTGACTACATTGTCCTCAGTGAGTTCTACAAATTTTATATCGCCACCGTCGGCCTGAAGGTAGGGACGGATTTGTTCAATAACATTATTGACTTTTTTTGTGATTTCTTCCTTATTGTTTGCTTCCATATAAATAGTGCCTAAAATGGTTTATTCAGATAACTGGATTTGAACAAATTTGTTGTTTTTACCTATTCGGTGTGACCGATTTTTTCAGCAGGTTCCATGTTGGCATTTACGATAGCGATTTGCCGTGCGGTGTTTTGGGCTACTGTATCAAATGCCTGGGCGACCTGCTCTTTTTCAAACAAGGTTACGGGGCTTCCATTATCACCCGATTCTCTCACGCTTTGCACCAGGGGTATACCTCCCAGGAAGGAAACATTGGATTCTTCGGCCAGCTTGCGGCCTCCTTCCTTGCCAAAGATGTAGTATTTGTTTTCGGGTAATTCGGCAGGGGTGAAATACGACATATTTTCCACCAATCCAAGCACAGGAACCTTGATCTGCTCTTGGTTGAACATGGAAAAAGCCTTGCGGGCATCAGCTAAAGCAACTTCCTGTGGTGTAGTTACAATCACGGCACCGGTTACCGGAACCTGCTGTACTACGGTTAAGTGAATGTCGCCTGTGCCTGGCGGCAGGTCGATTACCAGGTAATCCAGTTCGCCCCAATCAACTTCGGTGAATAGCTGGGTAAGGGCATTGGAAGCCATTGGCCCACGCCATATCAAAGCTTTACTTCGGTCAACAAAAAATCCTATGGAAAGAATGTGTATACCATACTTTTCTATGGGGATCACCATTTGCTTTCCGTCTTTTTCGGTAGCATAGGGGCGGGCATCCTCCAGATCGAACATGCGGGGAATGGAGGGGCCATAAATATCGGCGTCGAGCAAACCAACCTTGGCCCCGTTTCTCGAGAGTGAAATAGCCAGATTGGCGGCAATAGTGGATTTACCTACACCGCCTTTCCCCGATGCAACGGCCACAATGTTTTTAACACCTTGCATCATTTGCCGGGCTTCTTTGCGCTTGGTGGTTACCCGCGATGTCATTTCGATTTGAACATCAGCCCCGGGATCAACTATTTCATGGATGGCATTGCGGCAATCTTCCTCTATTTTGTCTTTCAAAGGACAGGCCGGGGTAGTTAGCTCTACTTTGAATTTTATCGTATTGCCTCCGGTTTCAATATCCTTGATCATATTCAGGGTCACAAGGTCTTTTTTCAGGTCGGGATCGTTAACGGTCCTAAGGGCTTCAATAATTTTTTCTTTGCTGTAGCTCATAGTCTTATGTACTTTTCCTCCTTATTTAGAATCGGTAAAGATATATAAAAGATATAAATTCATAACGGTGCTTATTTTGAATATTGTTCTAAATATCTTCTAAAATAAGGTGTTTCCCGATCAGGCCTGATATATGGGATTCACTTCTGGAAGCACGTGTTTCAGGAAGTATTGGATTGGATGAATGAATGAATGAATGACAACATACCACTATCTTCTTATGTTCAGTCATTCTTCTCAGGTGATTGAGTTATAAATAATCTATCGCTTCTTTCCTTCGGTCACTTAGGCTCAAAGCTAAGCTCGCGCGCCGGGTCCCAGAACATCTCATCGAAATTAATGATCTTATCATTGACAATAATGGCTCCTTCGCTTTCGAGCAGTTGACGCATTAGATCATTTGCACCAAAGTGTTGTTTTCCGGTGAGCATCCCGTTTCGGTTTACAACGCGGTGGGCCGGAATGGACTCGAGCTGGGTTTTGGTTTGATTAAGAGCCCAGCCTACCATCCTGGCCGAACGTTTGGTGCCCAGGAAGTTGGCTATGGCCCCATATGAAGTTACTTTCCCGTAGGGGATCTCGCTTACAACATCATACACTTTGTAAAAGAACGATTCGTTCCGCATAAGAGCAGTTTTTGGTTTAGTGGTCATTGGTTTCATCTATAGGTAAAGCGAAACGAATATACTTAATATTTTTACCCTCCGCCAACCACAAAGCCTCATAATATGTTTGAATAGTAATCACATCGGTATTGATACCTGAATGATACAAGTTTGAGGAGTGGACTAACGGTGTAATATTAAGCTCCTTAAGAACGTCGAGGGTGTATTTGTATAAGAGGGTGTTGTCGGTTTTTAGGTGAATAGTGTTTTCTTCTTTCAGGATTTTTTTATAGCGTTCCAAAAATTGCGGGGAAGTGAGCCTTTTACGGGGTTTTTTGGGTTGGGGATCGGGAAAAGTGATCCAGATCTCACTGACTTCTTGATGGGCAAAGGCATATTCGATCAATTCAATACGGGTTCGTAGGAAAGCTACATTCGGCAGGCCTTCTTCCTTTGATGTTTTACCTCCTCGCCACATGCGCGCTCCTTTAATATCGATGCCGATAAAATTCTTATGCGGATAATTACGGGCCAAATTTACGGTATATTCACCCTTGCCACACCCCAGTTCCAGCACTATTGGCCGGTCACTTTTAAAAAAGTCCTGGTTCCAGCGTCCTTTAAGCTTAAAACCCTTTAGGATTTCGTGAAAGGACGGTTCGAAAAAATGGGTAAATGTTTTATTCTCGGCGAATCGTTCCAGCTTACGTTTCGTCACAACGCTTCCTCCTAAAAAGTAATCTATTGTTTTAGTAACCAGGCATTGGGATGATTATTGTTCCTGATGGCTAAGAGCACTTCAAGGGCCTCTTTCTTTTCATCGGTAGCAACCATACTTACTCTGAATAAGCCTTTGTTTTCATTTTCAATAACCTTTACACTATATCCTTCCGAAAACAAGCGGTCGGCAAACTGTTCGGCATTTTCCTTATGAGAAAATGAACCGGCTATGATATGATACTGTGGCAACTCCTCTTGGCGTTCCATTGCCGGAGGTGTATTAACGGGGTCTTCGTTTGCTTTGGTTTCGGGTTTGGTGGCTGGTTCCGGTTTTTCAACAGGTTTGCTGTCCAATTGATCAGTGGAGGATATATCCTTGCCCATATCGAAAGTCTTAGGAGAAGATTGTCCCGGTTGCTTTTGCTTTTCCAGGTCTTTTTGGGTTTTCAGGATATCGGGTACCAGTTTCGAACTCTGTACCTTGATATCCTTTACGGTTATATCCGAAATAAGTGCCCAGGCTACCATTGCGGCTACAGGAATGGTAATGGCTGCCGCCCATCTTATCCGTTTTCGATTGATGGAATGGATTTCATCCTCACGCCCAAGCAGTTTACGTTCTATTCGTTTTTGCTTGCCCATCCGCTTGATAGGAGGTGAAACTATGGTAGGAAGACCATAGGATTCTTCATAGAAATTAATTTCCTTATCCGGTTCAAAGCGTATTTCCCCTTCATTGTTCTGGGTGAAATTGCCAATGTTTTCCAAAACCACCATTTTTCCTTCTCTAAGCTGAGCGATCATGGTATTGGCAAAATGGTTTATTTGATCAATGGCCTGCATATAGCTGATGTTTTCCACATCGGCAATGTAATTGGCTAAGAGGCCGTCATTATTTTTCAAATTGGAATTGAACACCACATTTTTTGTGGGTGGATAAAAAGAATGCTGAACCTTGCTGATACGGGCCGGCTGATAATTGGTGATCAAGCCCCCGAAACCAGGAATAATAACGCATTCGGTTTTATGGAGTAATACGCTTATGTGTTGTTCAATGGTCATTAATCAAAAGGTGTCATTAAATTTTCAATCTGCTAAGATACGACGTTTGGTCATAAAATCCAACAGGGTTGGAAAAGATTGTGGGTATGATTGGAGAGGAGTGATTGCATGGAGCATGGAGAATGGAGCATGGAGTGGCTATCCTGCCAGCGGTTCCAAAACCTGGCGGGGGTTAGCAAAGACATAGAGCAAAAGGAGTGATTGAATGGAGCATGGGGTATGGAGTGATGCACAAAGCAATGTAAAGTGAGTGGAGCGTGCATTTTGGCGTTTGTGTAGTTGAGATTCTCTCGCTAAACGCTTATCACTAACCCAAATTGAGCGATTCTCGCTCACGGCCTGCCCCGAAACATCGGGGATCAAGAAATTGTAAGCTTTTCACCTCACCCATTCGATGAAAAGCAACAATTTCTATCCCGAAAACCTTCGGGACGGGATTATACCTAAGTAAAGCGATTTTTCACTGCATTCAAATCGCTCAACTTAGGTCTAAGTTACTAAAGATTCTTCAAATCTTCCGGCGTGTCGATGGAAATACTTTCAAAATCAGTGACTTTGGTTTTAATGCGGTAGCCGTTTTCCAGCCAGCGCAATTGTTCCAATGATTCGGCTTGCTCCAGTTTACCCTGCGGGAGTTTCACAATACGTTCGAGTACATCAGCCCGGTAGGCATAGATGCCAAGATGTTTGTAATAGATATGTTCCTTAGGCCATAAATTGTGGTCAGTTTTATTTCTTAAATAAGGTATGGCGGCCCGGCTGAAATAAATGGCAAATCCGTTACTATCGATCACCACCTTTACATGGTTGGGGTTAACCAGGGTTTCAGGCTTTTTAACAGGTTTTATTAAGGTGGCAATGTCCACTTTGGGATCATTAAAACAGCCGGCCAGCTCATTAATTTGCTGAGGTCGAAGGTAAGGTTCATCCCCTTGTATGTTGATCACAACGAAACCGGTTGCTGCCTGGCCCCATTCTTTGATCATAGCCTCGCAGCAACGCTCCGTGCCGCTATCATGATCATCGGATGTGATTACCCAGTTTCCGTCGAAAGATTTTACATGGCTGGCAATGCGTTCATCATCGGTAGCTACCAAAACCTTTGAAAGAACGGAAGCTTTGGAAGCCTGTTCATAAACCCTTTTGATCATTGATTTCCCGTTTATAAGAGCTAGCGGTTTTCCCGGAAAACGGGTTGAACCATATCGTGCCGGAATAATGCCGATGTATTTGAGGTTATTCTCCATATGAGTTAAAAAAGGCCATGCAACTCGGCATTGATGCGCTCGATGATGTTACCAAGGTCTTCGGGATTATCAGTAAAACTGATATTATCTACATCAACAATCAATAGTTTACCGTCCTTGTATGATTTGATCCACTTTTCGTAGCGTTCGTTCAGGCTTTTCAGGTAATCGAGTCGGATGGAGTTTTCGTATTCGCGTCCACGCTTTTGGATTTGATTCACCAGGGTGGGAACGCTGGCCCTGAGGTAGACCAACAGGTCGGGTGATTGGATAAAAGAGTTCATCAACTCAAATAATGAGCTGTAATTTTCGAAATCACGGGTGCTCATCAGGTTCATGGCATGCAGGTTAGGTGCGAAGATATAGGCATCCTCATAAATGGTACGGTCCTGGATGACTGTTTTCTTCTTTTTCCGCAGCTCTACAATTTGCCGGAACCTGCTATTGAGAAAATAAATCTGCAAGTTAAATGACCAGCGTTGCATGTCTTCATAAAAGCTGGCCAGGTAAGGATTTGAATCAACATCTTCGTAATGAGGCTCCCAGCCAAAATGCTTAGCCAGTAAGCCGGTAAGAGTGGTTTTACCCGAGCCGATATTTCCTGCTATTGCGATGTGCATTGCCATATTACATGATTTGGTGTTCCAAAAATAACTAATAAGTTACTTCGGGCCGGGTTAATTCCAGAATTTCTTCCAGGTATTTGCGGTTATTCGACAGGCGGGGAACCTTGTTTTGCCCTCCCAGTTTGCCTTTTGCCTTGAGCCACTGATAAAATGTTTTGCCAGGCATTTGCCTTACAATAGGTTTGGAAAGGATCATGTCGCGGTAACGTTTAGCCTCGTAATCGGAATTGATGGATTTAAGTGCATTGTCGAGCACCTCAACAAAATAGCTGCCATTTTCCGGTTTTTTTTCGAATTCGATAAGCCATTCATGGCTGGCATTGCCTTCATCATCAAAATACACGGGGGCGGCGGTGTACTCATTCACAACAGCTCCCGATTTTTGTGAAGCAATAAAAATGGCTCTTTCGGCATTATCAATAATCAATTCTTCGCCAAAGGCATTGATAAAGTGCCTTGTACGGCCGCTTACTTGTATGCGGTAGGGATTGAGAGATGTAAACCGTATGGTGTCACCTATTTTATAACGCCACAACCCGGCATTGGTCGAAATTACCAGTGCATAGTTCTTCCCGGTTTCCACCTGGTCGAGGTTTAACGTTTGTGGCTGGTCTTCTTCCAGTTGATCCAGGGGCAGGAATTCATAATAGATGCCATAGTCGAGCATCAGGAGCATATCATCGGCATCATTGCGGTCTTGTATGCCAAAGAAGCCTTCGGATGCATTATAGGTTTGAAGATACTTTATATCGGGTGGAGCGATCTTGGCAAATTGATTGCGATAGGGGGCAAAATTAACACCACCATGTACAAACAATTCAAATTTGGGCCACACCTCCTGTATATTTTCTTTCCCGGTGATCTCCAGGATTCGCTTCAACAGTAGCAGGCTCCAGGAAGGGACTCCCGAAATGTTAGTAACATTTTCAACACTGGTGATCTTTGCAATACGCTCAATCTTGCTTTCCCATTCATTCATTAATGCCACCGATCGCTCGGGGGTTCGGATAAGCTGTACCCAAAACGGCAGGTTTTCCATCAAGATGGCCGAGACATCACCGTGATAGCTGATGGCATCTTTACTGGGATAGTTATGGCTTCCGCCTAACGCGAGAGCTTTACCGTCGAAAATGCCGGTTTCGGGATTGTTGTTGCAATACAATGAAAGCATGTCTTTGCCACCTTTATAATGACATTCTTCAAGGGCTTCGGGGCTTACGGGGATGAATTTGCTTCGGTCGCTGGTAGTCCCCGATGATTTGGCAAACCATCTGATATCGGAGTTCCACAAGATCTGTTGCTCACCCTTACGAACCCGGTCAATATATGGCTTCAGGTCTTCATATTCGTTAATGGGAACCCGTGCCTTGTATTGATCAATTGATTTTATGGAATGATAATCGTATTTCTTTCCCCATTCGGTGTTTTTGGCCGAGGTTATAAGCTTACGAAACAATTCCGATTGTACTTCATGCGGATACTTAATGAACAAGTCGATCTGGTGCATCCGCTTCTTCATCAACCACGAAACGACAGAACTAATTAATGGCATGGTCTTTTATCCTGTTTTATCCTCAATTAAACCCAATAGGCGTTTATTTGTTTCCTATAGCGAAATACGGCAGTAAATTTATATGATTTGTAGCATTTACAAAACCCGATTTCTTCGTATTGAATTACGTTTTTTAAAGGCCAAATATTGCAGGTGAGCCTACAATCTGTATCTTTACAGCATGATCAGTTTTCCAAATGCCAAGATCAATATTGGATTACGGGTAATCCGAAAATTGCCTTCCGGTTATCATGAAATAGAGAGTATTCTGTATCCCTTAGGGTTAACGGATGTTTTGGAAATTGTGCCTGGTGGAAAAAAGGTGAATCTATTGTTAAGTGGTGTTCCGGTTCATGGGAAGCAGGAAGATAATCTCTGCTTCAAGGCTTGGCAATTGTTTCATGAGGATTTCGGCATTTCGCCGGTAAAGATTCATCTGCATAAGCATATTCCCATAGGTGCCGGCTTAGGGGGAGGATCTTCCGATGGCGCCTATGCCCTCAAAATGTTAAACGCAATTTTTGATCTAAAACTAGAAAAAACGGCGCTTGAGCAATATGCAGCAATGCTCGGTTCCGATTGCCCGTTTTTCATTTCCAATCAGCCCACATTGGTTACAGGTACAGGAACTCAATTATCGACCATAAAGATGGATTCACTTAAAGGATTTTTTGTTGCCATTGTTAAACCGGCGTTTAATGTGCGTACAGCGGAGGCATATGCCGGTATTACGCCAAAACTGCCTGAAGGAGCGTTACCCGCCCTGATCAACAAAGATATTCGAACATGGAGAAGTGTCATTGTAAATGATTTTGAACAGCCTATCTTTCATAAATATCCTGCCATTCGAAAGATCAAAGAAAGGTTTTATGACTTGGGAGCTGTTTATGCGGCCATGAGCGGAAGCGGATCGGCGGTATACGGCATCTTTGACCGTAATGTAAAGCTGAAACGGAAATTTCCAGGGAATTTTGTGTGGCAAGCTAAGTTATAAGCTTATTTCGGGGCTTTTTTAAGCAGGAATATGGAAATGACAGCGTAAGCCAGGTTTGGTATCCAAACGGCGATAAGCGGGGGTAGATCACCATAAGTGGCAAATACCGTCGATACTTGCATAAACAAGATGTATGAGAATGCAAGTGTAACGCCTATACCCAGGTTAACACCAATACCCCCTCTTACTTTGCGACTCGAAAGCGACACACCGATCAAAGTCAGAATAATGGTTGAAAACGGAAAGGCAATACGCTTGTGCTTTTCCACCTCATATTCGATTACTTCCTGCGCCCCGCGCATCTTCTTTTCTTCAATGTACTCCCGTAGCTTCCAGAAACCCATGGTTTTCATGTTATCAAGATAGATCACAAAGTCGGCGGGCCTAAGGTTGAGTGTGGTATCCAGTTTGTTGCCTTTGATGATCTTTTCCTCAAATCCATCGATCTTACGAATGTGATAATTGTGTATGGTCCATTGTTGCGACACACTGTCCCATTTAATGTAATCGGAGGTAAGTTTGTAGGTTAGTCCTTTATCGGTAATATGTTCCAATGAAAACTTGTTTCCGAGGTCACGGTTGATGTTGAAATTCTCAACATAAACATAGGTCTGTGGACCTATTTGCAGGTGAACGTTCATATCACGCTTCCTGATGGGGTCTTTAATATATTTCAATTCAAATGCCGTGAGTTGCTTATTGGTTTCCGGGATTAGAAAGTTACTGAGGTAAAATGACATAAAGCTGAGTATAATGGCCGAAACCAAAAATGGTCTGAGAAAACGGCGAAAGCTGATACCGCTGTTCAAAATGGCAATAATCTCGGTATCACCTGCCATTTTAGAGGTAAAGAAAATAACGGTGATAAATGTAAACAGGGAACTGAAGAGGTTAACAAAGTACGGAAGGAAATTCAGGTAATAATCAAAAATGATCTGTTGCAAAGAGGGCCCGCTGGGTTCGAGGAATTCATCGATCTTTTCGGATATATCGAAAATGATCACCACGATGGAGAGCAGCGCAATGGCGTAAAAGAACGTTCCCAAAAAACGCTTGATAATGTATATGTCGAGTATTTTAACTATTCTAGTTCCCTGCATTTCAGTTAAAAGATGGCTGCAAAAATAATGATTTCCAAGTGAGTTTTATTTTACAGGCGTACCGAGAGTTTTTTTACCATTTGTGTTTTCCATGATGAAAAGTTGTTATCCATTATCTGTTTCCGGGCTTCTTTTACCAACCAGAGGTAAAATGCCAGGTTATGCATGCTGGCGATCATGGCGGCCAGCATTTCGTTTGCGGTGAACAGGTGACGAAGGTAGGCCTTGGTATACCTTTTATCAACCACTGAGGGCCCGTTTGCATCGATAACCGAAAAATTGTGTTTCCACTTCTCATTCCGCATGTTCATAATACCTTCGGAAGTAAACAACATCCCGTTGCGGCCGTTGCGGGTTGGCATCACACAGTCGAACATATCCACCCCCAGGGCAATGGCTTCAAGAATATTTACAGGCGTGCCAACGCCCATTAAGTAGCGGGGCTTTTCTTCCGGTAAAATTCCACATACCAGTTCGGTCATTTCATACATTATTTCGGTAGGTTCTCCTACTGAAAGTCCTCCTATGGCATTTCCGGGAGCATCATAGGAAGCGATGACCCTGGCCGATTTTTTCCGCAGCTCTTTGTAAGTGCTTCCCTGTACAATGGGGAATAATGCTTGGGAATGCCCGTATTTGGGTCCGGTCCGGTTAAATTGCTCGAAACACCGGCCCAGCCATCGATGCGTTAACTCCATCGAGTCTCTGGCATAGTCATATTCACTGGGGTAAGGGGTGCATTCATCAAAAGCCATCATGATGTCGGCCCCGATGGTTCGCTGTATGTCGATGATCTTCTCGGGGGTGAACAAATGTTTTGAGCCATCGATATGAGAGCGAAAGTGAGCTCCTTCCTCCTTTAGCTTCCGTTGCGGCGAAAGGGAGAAAACCTGGTAGCCTCCGCTATCGGTAAGAATGGGACGATTCCAGCCATTAAAGCTATGCAGGCCTCCTGCTTCTTCTATCACATCCATACCAGGCCTTAAGTAAAGATGATAAGTGTTTCCCAGAATAATCCGGGCATCGGTGTCTTTTTCCAGGTCGCTGAAATGAACCGCCTTTACTGCTCCAGCCGTGCCAACAGGCATGAATATAGGGGTGGGAATGCTGCCGTGATCGGTTTTAATTAAGCCGGCACGGGCTTTTGAGTGTTTTTCAGTGTGCTCAAGTGTGTATTCCATTATCATTATTTAGATAAACACAACGCCGGTTTTAAAGATTTCTTTTTTCGGTTTGGTTTAAAAGCTCAAAGGTAGCTGTTATTTTCAGGATATGAATACTTTTGCTGCCAGGTAAGCAAGTACATTATGATGCAATTGATATTTCTTATTGTGCTGGTTGTGTTTGGATTAACATGGTTGGTACAGCTGATCTATTATTGGGCTGTGTTTAGCCGATTGGCCTTTTATCGCAAGGTAGAGGAAACCGGTGAGCAAACCCCTGTTTCGGTGGTGATCAGCGCCAAGGATGAATATCATAACTTAAAAAAGAATCTCCGGGCCATACTCGAGCAAGATCATCCCGATTTTGAAGTAGTGGTGGTAAACGATGCCTCCGATGATGAAACCGCCGAATTGCTCAAGGAATACGATCATCGCTATGATCATTTGAACGTGGTGACGATCAATCAGGATCTTAATTTTTTCAGGGGTAAGAAGTTCCCCCTCTCCATTGGGATCAAATCAGCCAAAAATGAGATCATCCTTCTCACCGATGCCGATTGTAAGCCATACGGAAATAAGTGGATTGCGCACATGCAAAAGCATTTCAGTCAAGGTAAGGAGATCAATCTGGGTTATAGCCCCTACCGGAAATATAACAGCCTGCTTAATGTGCTGATCCGTTTCGATACCTTTCATATTGGGCTTCAATATCTTTCATTTGCATTGGCCGGGATGCCCTATATGGGAGTTGGGCGCAACCTGGCCTATAAAAAAGGGCTTTTTTATAAAACCGGTGGTTTTGTATCGCATTACAAAGTTGCCTCCGGCGATGATGACTTATTTATCAACCAAGTGGCGGATAAGAAAAATACGGCCATTACCATACATCCCGAAAGCTTAACAATCTCGGAACCAAAACGTCATTTTGGGCGATGGTTCAGGCAAAAGAAACGGCACCTTTCAACCGGTAAGTTTTACCGGGCCAAGCATAAATGGCTGCTGGGGCTTTATTCAACATCCCAATTGGCATTCTTTGCAGGTTTTGTTCTGCTGTTGATTTGGCAATTCTGGTGGATGTATGTTTTAGGCGCTTTCGCGATACGTCTGGCAACACAGATGATTATTTTTGGAAAAGCACAACAAAAGCTTCAGGAAAAGAGCTTGCTCATCCTTACTCCGTTTCTGGAGGTGTTTTTTATCGTATTGAATCCGGTGATTGCCATTTCCAATATTTTCCGAAAGCCTGATAAGTGGTAAGAGATGCAAGCATTTTGAGGGATGGGTAAAAGGGCTGTGATTTATATAGCGAGAAGCTCCGGTGCCAAGTAGGTTGAAATTATCATAATCAGGTTGTTCAAGCGTTTAAAAGTAAATCAAAATAAAAGCTTATGTACCGATATATTTTCTTGTTATTGATTCCCTTATTTGTGGCATGCGGACAATCAGGCGATAAAAAGAAGCTTGAAGAGTTGAAACAGCAAAACCAAATGCTGAAGGCGCGGACGGAAACGCAGGATTCGGTGATCAACATGATGGCCTCCTCATTTAATAATATCGAAGAAAACCTGGCCACCATCCGGGCCAAAGAAAATGTGATCACCCGCTCTACTTCGGGGAACAAAGAACTGGCCGAAGATGCAAGAAACCGTATTAACCGCAGCATTTCCATCATCAATTCCCTGATGGAGCAAAACCGCAATACCATCGAATCACTGGAGCAGCAATTGAAGAAGAGTAAATATCAGAACAGCAAGGTTCGCCGGATGCTTAATTTAATCCGTGATCAGCTGCACGAAAAAGAAGCCGAAATTGTTGAGTTAAAGAAAAAGCTTGGCAAGCTGAATATTAAGGTTGATGACCTGAATGCCCGGGTGGATTATCTTAAGGAGCAGAACACATATAAGGATAAGATCATCAATGAACAAATCGATAAGCTGAACAAGGTGTATTACGCATATGGAACCAAAAAAAACTTGAGGAAAACAATGTGATCGATCGCGAAGGCGGTATTCTGGGTATAGGACGCTCGGAAACCCTGAGCGATAGCCTCGATCTTTCTTATTTTACGGCTGCCGATAAGACCAAGATGCAGGAATTGGAGCTGAATGTCCGTAAAGCCGAATTGGTAACACCACATCCTGAAAATACTTTCCATTTTGAGGGTGAGGATCAAACCGAAAAGCTCATTATCGACAACCCGGAGGATTTCTGGAGTGCCAGCCGCTACCTGGTGGTTGTAATAAAGCAGTGATTTGTGATGATGGCTTTATAGCGTGACGACCATTATGCCGAGAGCTTTTTTTCTTCCTTATCCAGCGCCTTGCGGGTAGCTATTCTGCCAGCTTCTATCAATTCCTGACTCCTGTAAAATTCAAGTAATTCACAGGAATATCTCGAAACATTGACCAATACATCAGGCTTGTAGTTTTTAATGGCGATTTGTGCCAGGCGGTATTGCATAGTGGCGAATGAGTTGGTGATAATATCGAAAAAACCCAGTGGCTTGGAGTGCTGATCTTCCTCTTCATGATATTCTTTTTTGTGCTGAAGATTGTTATTGTTGAAAAACTGCGTCCATTTTTCATTGATCATGCTAATTGCTTTCAGGTAGTTTCCGGTCTTTTCTCTTTTTAGGTCCTTGATGGGTGGTACCTCATAGGGTATATGGGCATTTACATTCACCGCCACCACCTTTTCATTTTCATTCCTGATGGCGTGGTTAATAGGGAAGGGGTTGAGGATCCCGCCATCGACCAGGTCCAGCCCTTTATATTTAAGGGGCAAAATAAATGAAGGAATTGCTGATGAAGCCCGCAAGGCCGTTAACAGCTTACCGTTCCGAAATACAACCTCTTCCTGGTTGCGAATATCGGTAGCCACAGCCACAAAAGGAATGCTTAGGTCTTCAATATTGGAAGAGCTGATGAATTTGGCAATTTCGTTAAATACTTTTTCGCCTTTGATCATACCTTTACGGTTGATGGCAAAATCCATCAACTTAACAATGTCGAGCTTTCCCATGCCCAGGAGCCATTTCTTAAATTCCTCCAGGTTTCCGGAGGCATAAATCCCACCAACTATTGCTCCCATTGAACTTCCTGCAATGGAGCGTATAGTATATCCACGGCTTTCCAGCTCTTCGATCACACCGATGTGGGCCATTCCGCGGGCTCCACCGCTCGACAATACAAGGGCAACATCTTTATCCATAATTACATCTCCTCCATTTCTGAAAGATTCTCAATTATTTGTTCCGGAGTAAGTACCGTGACTTCTTCGGTAAATACCTCCTCCTCACTGCATACAGCAAGTTTGTATCCTAAATCGATATGGTATTGCCTGAAAAAAAGGTCTTCGTGTTGCCCGGCAACATGGACCATATAATTACCTTCATTATTGTGAATGGTGAAGGATTGCATGCCCATTCGTAATCCCGTTCCCAATGCTTTAACATAGCTTTCTTTCAGGGTCCAGAGATCGAAAAAATACTCCTTCTGTTTATCTTCCGGGAGGCTCACCAGGGTATGGTATTCATCGGGCGAGAAAAAACGTTTGGCCAGCCGCAGGGGCACCGACTTTATTTTTTCCACATCGATGCCTACTTGTTTTTTAGCAATAGCGCAGGTTACCCAATTTCCGGAATGCGAAATATTAAAATGCATAATATGCCCCGGTGATGCGGTTGGCTTGCCATTCCCGGTTTTTTCAAAAGATATCTCCTGATGCGGTATTTCATGCTTTTGCGATAATATGCTCCTCAGCATAAGCTCACCCCATAAAGTTCGTTGGGCATCCCTGGTCTGAACAAAGCTGTTTACCTTTTCCTTTCCTGCTTTCGGAAGAAAAACCATGAGCCGGCTTTTTTGTTCCAAAAAGGATCTGTCATCCATAATACTTAGGGCAAAAACCTCAACCATAATCAATTATATAATACTGCAAAGGTACAGCTTATTGTATGGAGATCAAAGTTTGTTGTTTTAAATGAAAACTCCAATTTTATTTCAAGCATTATTTCTTTTCTCCCAAAAGGTAAATGACCTCCGCTTTTCCTTGATGATAAGGGCCCTCTTGAAGGTTTATCGTTTGTTCAGATAATTCATGGATCATCAATTCATCAAAGTCGTTTTGCAAATCACGGGGGTCATAAAGCATGTCGGGGTTTTTGGGGCCGCCGGAAGCATTTTTGATCTGGGCTTTCGAAAAGGCTTTTAACAAAAGCATTCCACCGGGAGCCATATGTTGTTGAAGTTTACCGTGAAAAACCCGCCTGTTGTCCGATGGCAGGTGAAGGTAAAACAAGGCGATCAGGTCAAAGTGATCATGGGGCAAAGCCATATGTTCCAGCTCTCCGACATAGTAGTTAATTGAAACCCCTTTTTCTACTGCCAGCTTCAGGGCTTTCTCCCTTGCCTGATCACTATAGTCGAATGCCGTGACATCCCAACCGTGTTTTGCAGCAAATACGGCATGGCGGCCTTCACCTTCGCCCGGTAACAAGACTTTCCCGGGTTTCATCTCAGTGATGAGCTTTTCAAAATACGCATCGGGCTCTTTTCCGTAAACGTATTCATTGGTGTTGTACCGTTGATCCCAAAATTCCTTCATTCAATCATACTTTAAAAGGCCTTCCATACGAAAGGCCTTAAGGTAACAGATTCAATAAATTATTTTTTAACCCTTACGCGAGGGCGGCGCCATAAACTCCGGCCCAACGGGATTGGTTATGGCGCTATTAATGATGTTATCGATTTCTATCATGGCGCTTTCATCAATATGCCAACCCATTATGTCATCAATGGAGTCCATTTGGTCGGGGCGGCGTCCTCCCCAAAGCGCCACATCAACACCTTTATCGAGCATCCAGCGGACAGCAAGGTGAAGAACGCTTTTGTTGTAGTTTTCCCGGGCAAATTTGTCCAGCTTATCCACTGCATCCAGGTACATCGGGAAGCGATCTTGTTGGAATTTGGGATCTACGTTGCGCAAATCATCACCATAAAACGTCTGACCGGGTTGCATCTTACCGCTCAGCAAGCCGCGGCATAGTGCTCCGTATGCCAATATCTTGATATCATTCACGTCGCAATAAGGCATGATCTTGTCCTCAATACCGCGTTCAAACATATTATAAGGCGGCTCGAGTACATGCAGCGGAGCGGCTTTTTTAAATTCATCCATCTGATCGGTGGCATAATTACTCACTGCAATAGACTTGATCTTACCCTTGTCCATAAGCTGTTTCATGGCTTCGGCCGTTTCCGCAAAGGGCGTAACCGGATCGGGCCAGTGGATCATGTAAACATCGATGTAATCGGTTTGCAAACGCTTGAGAGAATCGTCTATCTCTTTAAAAATGCGCTCTTTGGAAGCATTGCGAAAAGGTTTTCCTTCTTTCCAATCGAGGGCAACCTTGGTTACCAGCACAATATCTTCGCGTTTGCCGTATTCAGCTAATGCTTTGCCTACAATTTTTTCCGAGGTTCCGAATCCATAAACCGGGGCTGTATCGATAAGGTTTACACCCTTATCCAATGCGGCATGGATGGTTTTTATGGATTCCCGTTCATCGGTTCCACCCCACATCCAGCCCCCGATGGCCCAGGTGCCTAAACCAATGCGGGAAGCTTTAACCGGTAAATTGTGCAGCTTTGTTGTTTCCATCATGTTCTCCTTCTTTTCATATTCAACATCCAGATATTTAACACCACAGCCGGGTGAGTTGTTTATCCGGCTGTGGAGTGGTCTGGTATATTGGGGTTGCGACTGTTTGTGTAAATGGCATATAAAGGGATTGATGAACTGAAGGATTGAAGGACTGATGGATTGATGGACTGATGGATTGATGGATTGATGGACTGATGGACTGATGGACTGATGGATTGATGGATTGATGGATTGATGGACTGATGGATTGAATGACTGATGGATTGAAGGATTGAATGACTGATGGATTGATGGATTGAAGGATTGAAGGATTGAAGGATTGAAGGATTGAAGGGTTGAAGGATTGAAGGGTTGAAGGATTGAGGGACTGATGGATTGAGCGGTTCTCATTCAATCAATCAACCAATCAACCAATCAACCAATCATTCCATATACACATTGAAACACCTAACCAGGAACAATCTTGCCCGGCTTCATGAAAAGCCGCATCGTCGTATGTTGGCTTACTTCTTCCGCTTTTGCCGTCCCATGACCGGTGCTCGCTTAAACTCCCTGGTTTCGTCGAAAAGTTTGCGGTAGGTGTGATGGGTTTTGCGGATTTTGCCGCCTACCTGCTGGGCTACGCGCATCATGGCCGGATTGAAATCGCCTATCCAGTTCATTTCAAAATCTTCATATGGAAAGCCCGGTGCCCAGGCAACTTTCGAAAAGGCCATCACAATAGCGCCTTCAACACCTTTGCCCTGGTGCTCGGGTACCACGCCAAAGATCAATCCAAAAGCTTTATCGATCTTTTTGGCCCATTTGTAATAAAGGAATAACAGCTTGCCATACAGGTCCATCTTGCCGTTCATGTGTTTGATCACCTGGTTGATCTCGGGAAGCATGAGGTAAAAGGCAATGGGTTTATCCTCGTAATAAGCGAACCAAAGCAGTTTTTCATCGATGATGGGTTTCATTTGCTTCATGAGCGCTTTGGCTTGTATGCTACTCATCTTAGAAACGCCTGGAACGCTGCCCCAGGCTTCATTATAGATAGACTGAAAATCTTGTGTGTATTTATCGAGGTTTCTCTTCCGGCTGTGCTCAAAGTGATATTTGGGGTTTTGCGCTACGCGGTCGGCTTTTTCACGGATGATATCGCTGATGCCACCGGTTTTTACCTTGCGGTGATAAGTATATTGTTTAAAATAAATCTTGAATCCATAGGCTTCGAAAAGGTCTTTGTAATAGCCGAAGTTATAGGGCATGCAATAATTGGGTTCATAAAAGCCGTCGAACAATAAGCCCCACCAACGGTCACGTTCCCCGAAGTTAACAGGGCCATCCATAGCTTCCATTCCTCTTTCCTCAAGCCACGCCTTGCACTGATCGAACAATTTGAAAGCAGCCTCCTGATCGTTAACACATTCAAAAAATCCCATACCTCCTGTGGGCTGATCATTTTTTTCGGCCGTTTTGCGGTCGATGAAAGCGGCCACCCTGCCTATGGTTTTACCTTCATCATTTAATAATAACCACCTTATGGCTTCCCCATGACGGAATTTCTTATTCTTTTTGGGATCAAATACCGACTCGATATCTTTATCCAAGGGACGAATAAAGTTTTCATCATCCTTGTAAAGCCTTACCGGAAGCATTAGAAATTCCTTCCTCGTCTTCTTATCGTTAACTTCAATTATTTGCAATCGAGAATCTTTTTGATTGTAAATCTTCTTTTCCTGTTTCTTAATCACTCATGCAAAATTAACTAAATTTTCGGCCTGCTGAAATGGAAATCCATTTGCCTGGGTCTTCTCCATTTAATTCTTTAAAAAGCTGTAATTTTATACCCCATTTTGAATACGAACAATAAATTAAGGAAAGCATGGACTTAAAAGCATTTCAACAGTCGATTTTAGCAGGAATACCGGATGAGTTGCCGGCGCCGAAACCCTATGATGAAAACATCAATCATGCGCCCAAACGGAAAGATATATTGAACAAAGAAGAAAAGAAACTGGCGATTAGGAATGCCTTACGCTATTTTCCCAAAAAGCATCATGGCGAGCTGGCCCCGGAATTTGCCGAAGAGCTGAAAAAGTACGGACGTATTTATATGTACCGTTTCAGGCCCGATTATCCCATCTCTGCCAGAAAAATAGATGATTTCCCCCATCAATCCAAACAAGCGGCAGCCATCATGCTGATGCTGAGCAATAACCTCGATACGGCAGTGGCCCAGCATCCACATGAACTGATCACTTATGGCGGCAATGGCGCCGTTTTTCAAAACTGGGCCCAATACCGCCTTACCATGAAGTACCTGGCCGAAATGACCGAGGAACAAACCCTGGTGTTGTATTCAGGGCATCCGATGGGATTATTCCCATCGCATAAAGAAGCACCAAGAGTGGTGGTGACTAATGGCATGGTCATCCCCAATTATTCCAAACCCGATCACTGGGAAAAATTTAATGCCCTGGGCGTTTCCCAATACGGGCAAATGACTGCCGGTTCCTTTATGTACATTGGTCCGCAGGGAATTGTGCATGGCACCACCATTACCGTGCTAAATGCAGGCCGTATGCAGGAAAAAGGCTCCGATGACCTTTCGGGAAAGATATACGTGACTTCCGGTTTAGGAGGAATGTCGGGTGCACAGGCAAAAGCCTCGGTTATTGCCGGCGCCATTGGCGTGGTTGCCGAGGTAAACCCTGCCGCTACCAGAAAGCGTCATGAACAGGCTTGGGTAGATGAAGTCTATGAAGACCTCGATCAGCTTTTTGCCCGGATGAAAGAAGCACGCGATCAAAAAGAAGCGGTTTCGCTGGCCTACCAGGGCAACATTGTTGATCTATGGGAAAAGCTGGTGAAGGAAGACTTTTACATCGATCTGGGCTCCGACCAAACGTCCTTGCATAATCCGTATGCCGGCGGCTATTATCCGGCCGGGCTAAGTTTTGAGCAAGCCAATGAAATGATGGCCAATGAACCGGATAAATTTAAGGAAAAGGTGCATGAATCGCTGAAACGGCAGGTAAATGCCATCAACAAAATGACGGCAAATGGCATGTATTTCTGGGATTACGGCAATGCCTTCCTGTTGGAGGCCGGCCGGGCGGGTGCCGATATCATGAAGCAGGACGGCTCGTTTAAATATCCCTCCTATGTAGAAGATATTATGGGGCCCATGTGTTTCGACTTTGGTTTCGGGCCTTTCCGCTGGGTGTGTACTTCTTCCGATCACAACGACCTGCAAACCACCGACCGCATTGCAGCCGAAGTGCTGGAAGAAATGGCACAGAAAGCCCCTGTCGAGATCAAACAGCAACTGAATGATAACCTGCATTGGATACGCTCAGCCGAAGAAAATAAGATGGTGGTTGGCTCGGAAGCCCGGATATTGTATGCCGATGCCGAAGGACGTATAAGGATAGCCCTGGCGTTTAACAAGGCTATACGGGAAGGGAAAATTTCGGCCCCCGTGGTGTTGGGCCGCGACCACCATGATGTTTCCGGTACGGATTCGCCTTATCGCGAAACGGCTAATATTTATGACGGTTCGAGTTTTACGGCCGATATGGCTATCCATAATGTGATAGGTGATTCATTCCGGGGTGCTACCTGGGTATCCATCCATAATGGTGGTGGTGTAGGCTGGGGTGAAGTTATTAATGGTGGTTTCGGGATGTTGCTGGATGGCAGCGAAGAAGCCGATCGCCGCATCGAAAGCATGATTTACTGGGATGTCAACAACGGCATTGCACGCCGCAGCTGGGCAAGGAATAACGGCGCCATCTTTGCCATTAACCGGGCTATGGAAGCTGAACCACGTTTGAAAGTTACTGTGCCGAATATTGCCGATGATGAGGTAGTGGAGGGGTTGTTTTAGGGATCTCCGGAATATGGTAGTCTGCTAATTCTCGCGAATTACCCGCTAATTTTCGCTAAGGCTATTAGCATTTATTTGCGTTGGATAGCCGCTACTTGCTTGAGCGGATTTGTAATCCGCTTAATTTGTAATCCGCTCACGGGTTTATGGCGTGGATTACAAATCCACGCCAGCTCGACATTTAGCAGGACTTAAGGTTTCCAACCCCTCACCCGGCCTAAAGGCGCAGGCTCAGGGATTTGAAACCTCGCTCCACAGAAACCCATTATTGCAACGCATGGGTTTCAAACCCCCGAAGGGGTTGGAAACCCTTACTGTTTTTAGTCTTGCAGCCCGGCTGCTGGCGCGCGATTTCATCGCGTGCCTTTCTATATCACTCGTCTGTGACGAGGTAAAACAGCGGGAAGCATGAAATATGCAATTCATGAAGGTTATAGCGGGGTTGAAAAAATCTCGTTACAAACGAGAAAATATACCGGGCACGCGTTAAGCCGCTGCCAACCGATGGGTTAGTGCATTTACTTATCTTTTGTGCAATTCGCTTTAAACGCCCGCCAGCTAAACATTTAGTAGTAAGTTCCGGTGTAGTCCGCTAATCCCCGCGAATTATCCGCGAATTTTCGCTAAGGCTATTAACGTTTATTTGCGTTGGATAGCCGCTACCTGCTTGAGCGGATTTGTAATCCACTCAGGGGTTTATGGCATGGATTACAAATCCACGCCAGCTCGACACTTAACGGGGCTTAAGGTTTCCAACCCTTCACCCGGCCTAAAGGCGCAGGTTCAGGGATTTGAAACCTCGCTCCTCATAAACCCATTATTGCAACGCATGGGTTTCAAATCCCTGAAGGGGTTGGAAACCCTTACTGTTTTTAGTCTTGCAACCCGGCTGCTGGCGCGCGATTGCATCGCGTGCCTTTCTATATCACTCGTCTGCGATGAGATAAAACAGCGGGAAGCATGAAATATGCAATTCATGAAGGTTATAGCGGGGTTGAAAAAATCTAGTTACAGACGAGGAGATTTACCGGGCACGCGTTAAGCCGCTGCAAACCGATGGGTTAGTGCATTTACTCCTCTTTTCTGCAATTCGCTTTAAACGCGCGCCAGCTAACCATTTAGTGGTAAGCTCTGGTGTAGTCCGCTAATCCTCGCGAATTACCCGCGAATTTTCGCTAAGAGCTATAAACGTTTATTCGTGTTGGATAGCCGCTACCTGCTTGAGCGGATTTGTAATCCGCTTATTTGTAATTTGCTCACAGGTTTATGGCGTGGATTACAAATCCACGCCAGCTCGACACTTAGCGGGGCTTAAGGTTTCCAACCCTTCCACTGGCCTAAAGGCGCAGGCTCAGGGATTTTAAACCTCGCTCCACAGAAACCCATTATTGCAACGCATGGGTTTCAAATCCCTGAAGGGGTTGGAAACCCTTCTCGGAACCCGATAATTTTCGCTAAGTGCTGTTGGCGTCAATTGGTTTTGGTTTCGCGGATAAATCAATCTTAATGACTGAATAGATACTTGACTTTTTTACAAATAATTTACTCCACAACAAGTTTACGGGTTATTTCACTACCCGAATATATTACTTTTACGATATATACACCGGAAGCAAGGCTTGAAATATTTATTGGCCTGTTACATTCTTTAATGACCATGATTTCACGTCCTGTGATATCGGAAATGGAAATCTCCCTGATTCTATTATTCCCGGTATTTTCAATACGGAGATAGTCTTTTGCAGGATTGGGGTAAATCCTGATTTGTCTTTCCCTGGCTTCTTCCAGGCCGACATTGGTCATCCAGCAGCCTTCAAAATCCGGGTTACTGTATACCAATTCCTCATCCTGCCAATAGCATAATAACCAAGTCCAACTTCCTAAGGACATACCTTCTCCACTTGATAATATACCATAGTTGCTCCCGATACCTTCTACCCATAACTCAGTACAGGGAGTGTTAAGGTAACTTAAAAATATATGTTTCCTTTGCTCACCAATAATTTCCATGTATTTGATGGAATCCACCACAGCTGATTGCGGAAGATAAGACAGGGTATCGGTTACCTCAACCTGGAAATCATAAATTAATAGTTCCTCATTAGAATACTTTGAAAATTTCCATACTTTTTGGTTTTCCTCCCGCAGACTTGTTTGGTACTCCCAGTTTTCCATATCCTCTTCCTTTATATATACCTTTTGATAAATTTGCTCTTCAATTAGCGTATCGCCGTCAATCTTATATGTTTGGGTATAATAAATAGTATCTGGAGGATACACATTTAAGTCATTATATACATAAAGCACGTTCCACTCATTATTTTCCTGAACCAGGGGGTAATAATCCTGTGCAAATGCACGAGAGGAAAACAAAATTGCCGTTAATAATAATACACTAAGCCTTTTCAATTTGGTTAATTTTTATGGTTTAAATCTATTTTTCTATCTTCTATTTTCTATCTTCTATATTTCACCACTAACTTGCATTTCCCTTTAAGCACACCATTACTGTATATTATGACTACATATATGCCTGCTTGCCAATGGGCCGTGGTGATCTTTGTGCCGGTTTGCCGGTTATGGATTTGCTCTTTATGAACTTCCCTGCCCAGCAAATTAAATATCCTGATTTCCAGTTTTTTTAATTTACCCGGATTTTTAAACTGCAGTTCTACTGTTTGCCCGGTAACGGGGTTGGGAAATGCCTCCGTCGCTATCCGGTTTTTACCAGCACGGTATTCTTCCAGTGTGGGTATTTCATCTATGTTTGTTACAATATCGCAATCGGCCAGGTCGATAGTGCCGGAGGGTATGGGAAGCTCATTGCACAAGCTGTCATAGTTGTAATTACCGGGGTATACCGTGTCCGCTTCAAGGTTTTCGTTGATTTTATAAAGAATAATATCGGAATAGTTTAAGTTACCAGAAATAATGTATTTATTGTCAAATGTTTTTGTTATCCTACAATATCTAACATTTTCATAATTCTTTTTATTATCATAAACAGTCCCTGCTGTATCAATTACAAATTCACCATAGGTATTGCCACTATATTCTTCGCCATACCAAGTAGTTGTCATAAACAAACTATCGTTGATCCATGCTATGTCGCGTGAATAATTAGCTTTAATTTCCGGCGCTATAGCCTCATTGGGTATTGTACTATAACCGATTTCTTCACCATCTTTATTAAAAAACATCAGCATTGTATTACACGTCTCATAACCTCCTTCATTAAAACGATGTGCTCCCACTCCCATAAATATAGAATCGTTCAGCGGCATCCCGGAAAAAGCCTTGCCATGAAGCGAATCCCTCATGCCGAAAGGTAACAGGAATTTCTCCTCAAAGTTATAATCAACCCCAATAAACATGGGTGTTTGGAAAAAATGATTAGGATTTCCGGGATAAGGCAAATAGGCATATCCTACAATTATAAGCAAGTTATTAAAACTAACCAACCGGTATCCTAATCGCATTTCATGGCAATGTTCATGATGTTTGTGAGAGGCATAGGATTTCTTCCATCTTAGCTCCCCATCCGGGCTTATGCGGAATAAATAGATCATTTCATATTGATTATCCGTGGGCATATATGCCAGACCAACTATGTCTCCATCACCCATTACAATTGCATCAAAAAAATCTCCCCACATAAATTTATAATCGATAAACCATTTACACCAGAGCTTTTCACCACAAGGATTTAACTTCACAATAAACGGCCAATCTTCAGTTTGTTCACGAATTAATGTACCCAATACATATATATTTCCCTCATCATCATAAACAGTTACTCGTATCATTGCTTCATCAGGATATTTGCCTATGATCTTATCCCATAATACCTCTCCATTAATATCGGTTTTGATCAACCATCCATATCTGGTATTATGGGACCCCGTTATAAAATATCCATTGTCGTAATGTTCAGTTATATCCCAACTGTTTTCAGTTTGGTTTGGTTCACCATAGATGTGTTGCCATCTTTGGGCTTGTGTGATTGAAACAAGCCCAAATTTTATAAAAATGATAATCAGAGACTTTTTCATTTGATAATACTCTATATTATATAGTTGCAAAAAATTAAAAATGTGACTGGTTTTTTGAGAAAAATTCAGGGTAGTGACAAAACTAGTGACAAAAAAGCGCGAATAATCCTTTACCTCCTTTGGATTAAGGAAATAAAACAAGCGGTAATGGCAGGCTTGATACATGATGTTTTATTTATGTTAGTAGTATTTTAATCCGCTATGGTGGCGTTTAAAATACTGTTTACTTATTTCCAAGTTCTGAAGCGCTCAACATTCGTCATATAGCATAGGACAAGCGTAGATAGTTTTAAACAAGTAATTGACGGCTCAAAATAATCATAAGTTTGTTTAAATCCAAGTGGACTATAAAAAAATGTGGGATGTCAACAACGGCATTGCCCGCCGCAGCTGGGCCCGCAATAACGGCGCCATCTTTGCCATTAACCGGGCTATGGAAGCCGAAGCCCGCCTAAAAGTTACCATACCGAATATTGCGGATTATGAGGTAGTGGAAGGGTTGTTTTAGGGATCTCCGGAATATGGTAGTCCGCTAATCCCCGCGAATTACCCGCGAATTTTCGCTAACAGGTATTAGCATTTATTTGCGTTGGATAGCCGCTACCAGCTTGAGCGGATTTGTAATCTGCTCACGGGTTTATGGCGTTGAGTACAAATCCACGCCAGCTCGCCACTTAGCGGGGCTTAAGGTTTCCAACCCTTCCACTGGCCTAAAGGCGCAGGCTCAGGGATTTGAAACCTCGCTCCACAGAAACCCATTATTGCAACGCATGGGTTTCAAATCCCTGAAGGGGTTGGAAACCCTTACTGTTTTTAGTCTTGCAGCCCGGCTGCTGGCGCGCGATTGCATCGCGTGCCTTTCTATATCACTCGTCTGCGACGAGATAAAACAGCGGGAAGCATGAAATATGCAATTCATGAAGGTTATAGAGGGGTTGAAAAAATCTCGTTACAAACGAGGAGATTTACCGGGCACGCGTTAAGCCGCTGCAAACCGATGGGTTAGTGCATTTACTCCTCTTTTCTGGAATCCGCTTCAAACGCGCGCCAGCTAACCATTTAGCGGTAAGCTCTGGTGTAGTCCGCTAATCCTCGCGAATTACCCGCGAATTTTCGCTAACAGGTATTAGCATTTATTTGCGTTGGATAGCCGCTACCTGCTTGAGCGGATTTGTAATCCGCTCAATTTGTATTCCGCTCACGGGCTTATGGTGTGGATTACAAATCCACGCCAGCTCGACACTTAGCGTCAATTCGTGTTGGATTTGCGTATCCTATAATCATCGCATCGCGGACTTTTAACGGGGCTTAAGGTTTCCAACCCTTCACCTGGCCTAATGGCGCAGGTTCAGGGATTTGAAACCTCGCTCCAAAAAAACCATTATTGCAACGCATGGGTTTCAAACCCCCGAAGGGGTTGGAAACCCTTACTGTTTTTAGTCTTGCAACCCGGCTGCTGGCGCGCGATTGTATCGCGTGCCTTTCTATATCACTCGTCTGTGACGAGATAAAACAGCGGGAAGCATGAAATATGCAATTCATGAAGGTTATAGAGGGGTTGAAAAAATCTCGTTACAAACGAGGAGGTTTACCGGGCACGCGTTAAGCCGCTGCAAACCGATGGGTTAGTGCATTTACTCCTCTTTTCTGCAATCCGCTTCAAACGCGCGCCAGCTAAACATTTAGTAGTAAGCTCCGGTGTAGTCCGCTTATCCCCGCGAATTACCCGCGAATTTTCGCTAACAGGTATTAGCATTTATTTGCGTTGGATAGCCGCTACCTGCTTGAGCGGATTTGTAATCCGCTCACGGGTTTATGGCGTGGATTACAAATCCACGCCAGCTCGACACTTAGCGGGGCTTAAGGTTTCCAACCCTTCACCTGGCCTAAAGGCGCAGGTTCAGGGATTTGAAACCTCGCTCCAAAAAAACCATTATTGCAACGCATGGGTTTCAAACCCCCGAAGGGGTTGGAAACCCTTCTCCGCTTCAAACGCCCGCCATCTAACTATTTAGCGGTAAGCTCTGGTGTAGTCCGCTAATCCCCGCGAATTACCCGCGAATTTCTGCTAATAGATATTAGCGTTTATTTGCGTTTGATAGCCGCTACCTGTTTGAGCGGATTTATAATCCGCTTAATTTGTATTCTGCTCACGGGTTTATGGCGTGGATTACAAATCCACGACAGCTCCATACTTAGCGTCAATTCGTGTTGGATTCGCGTATTCGATAATTATCGGATCGGAGATAAATACGAAAGCAAATGAAAAGGGCAACCGGAAAATAAAACTTTCCCAGTTGCCCCTGTATTTTTAAAGCCGAAAAGCCTTGCGCTTATTCAATGATTAACTTCCTACTTACCACTTGATCCGCTGTAACTATTTGAATGACATAGACGCCGGCGCTTAGGCGGCTAACGGGAATTTGACTGATGCCGCTTTCAGCCTGTAATTCCTGTAGCAAGTGGCCGGTGTTGTCAAATATGCTGAACCGGGCGTTTTCATTGCCCGGAATATTGATGTAAGCAGCCTCGCCTTTTTGTACCGGATTTGGATAAAGAGTGATCTTGTTGTTTTTAGCCAGTTCGTTAACCGACGTAACAGTAAGGTTGAATTCCGTTTCTTCCTGATCGCCAAACTCGGCGCCTTCCACTATTTCCTCATCATTTCCATAAGCGATGTAATACATGCCCATGCCGTTCCCGTTTCGTATGCCATTGCCACCGGCATCATAAATAATAAAGGAATAGCAATCGTCATATTCGAATTCAAACGGGTCGTTGAGCAACACAAAGGTGGAAGGTTCCTCATAGGGCCCTCCGGAATGAACCACTTCACCTGAAGAATTCAGAATTTCCCAGGTCGTTTCCTCGGGATTGTTATCCGTACGAAGCATGATGTAGATGGGGTTGGTTACCTCCATAGCCTGTTCAATTTCTTGTGTTTGGGCATCGTTTCCGTTGAATTCATCGCCTTGTCCATTGGGATTGCTCAGGCTAACCTCGAGGGTATTTGATTCCTCCACCGTAAATTCTCCCAGGGGTAATTCCATGGTAGCTGTATCGCGGTAGGCTAATGAGCCGGTCCATTCGGCCGTAACCGGTTCGCCGCCATTTACACTATAGCTCACGTCCAGTGATGTAAGCTCTTCATTACCACAGTTGTTAAATTCCACCAAAGGCTGAACTGTTCCTGAACACGTTGTAAGCGGAATATGACTTGTGCTGAGAATGCCTGCATCCAACTGGCATGCTGAGGGGAATTCGGTAAGGCTGATCTTGGTACCCTGAAGGATTTCCTTTGTATCGGTGTCTTGCAGAAATACCACCAGCTCACAATTATCCATCACCCATTCGGCTTCCATATCAAACGTAAGATTAACCTCCTGGATATCTCCACCGGAAAAGTCCACCGGGGTTCCATATTGGTTGGGGATCATTAATCTTTCTACAAAGTTCAATTCATCCATCCCTTGCCAATATTCTTCTATATGCGATTCGGTTAGGGCAGCATGCAATACGATGTCTTCACTGCTTGTAGCGGCCACCTTTTCCAGGGTAATATCGGCATGGTATTCCGTTAAACCATAATGGTAACCTTCCACATCAATGGTAAATGACGAGGGTGTATTCTTGCGGTTCTGATAACGCGGCAGGTACTGGGGATACATGCTTTGATTGGAGCTGCCTCCCACAACCTGGCTAACACCATCGAAAACAGCGGTTGGAAAACCAGTGATCCCATAATAGTTGATCCGGCTTGTGGCATAGGTGTTCTGATAATCATCGCCCGAGTGGTATTCGATAACGGCCACATCGTGTCCGTTTTCGATCAGGTCATCGGCGCCCATGGCAGAGCCCGGACAATAAGGGCACCAGGTTCCGGTGGCTATCTCAAGAACCACCATCTCGCGCTCAACTTGTTGACTGTAAGCCATTAAAACAAAGAACGCTAATCCGGTAAATAGTAAAAATCTTTTCATGCTATCAGTTTTTTAGGTTTTATTTAGAAATGTAAATATATTACTTATTCATTTAATTTTGTACATTTGGACCAAATTTTCCAAGGATAGGACAATTTTATAGGATTGATGAAGGACAGAGGTTGGTTGAAATATTAAAAGATGTTAACAACGACGTGGGATTATGAAAAAAAATTTCACTTTTGCAGTCGGAAATTAAAATATAGCATAAATGTTGCATTGTTTTAAAAAATGAAAAACGAATGGTTATGAAAAAGCATTTACTCATAGGGATTTTTTTTATTGCCCTCATCAATTTTGGCTTTGGCCAAAGTCTGTCATTAACCCTCACCGACGGAACCGCCATTGAAAATGGGGCTACCGTTGAATTTATTGAAGAGCCGGGTAATGACATTATAGAATCATATGTAAACGTCACCAATAATGCCAACAATGCATTGGATGTAAAGGTGAAAAAAATTGAGATCGATCTGCTGGAAAATACCATGAATACTTTCTGCTGGGGTGAATCCTGCTTTCCGCCCTCAACTTTTGTATCACCCAATCCCATCACCATTGATCCCGGCGAAACAGAAGATTCCTTTCATGGCGAATACTATCCGCAAGGTAATGACGGAACATCATCCATGATGTATGTGTTTTTCGATAGCAATAACCCCGACGATTCGGTGAGTGTTTACGTTGATTACACTTCGGGTTATGTAGGAGTAGAGGAAGAGCCTGAAGCCATTAAGCCGGAAATAAATGCCTATCCGAATCCGGCTGGTGATTATACCAATATCGATTATACCTTACCTCCGGATCACCAGGGACAGGCCAGGATAGCCGTTCGCAATGTGTTGGGAGCCATGGTTAAGAGTGTACCGGTTACGAAAGATGCGGCCAAAGTTAGAATCAATGTTAATGACCTTAAAGAAGGAGTTTATTTTTATACATTGGTGCTGAATAATGAATTACTGATAACACGTAAGTTGGTGGTTAGATAATACAGCAATTAATATCAAATAAAAAATGCCGGTTCTTCAGAGAAAGAGCCGGCATTTTTTTTAATAAGCGCTTTCAGGCTTCTTTGTTTTGTGTTAATTGGTGGAAGATGTCTTCCAACCGCCTGGTTTCCTTGTTTAGCGAAAGCACGGTTTTATTTTCGTTTACAGCAGCCTTAAAGATATCGGAACGTACGTCCCGCTCGGTGGTTGCTTCTATACGCCATGTATTGCCGGCCGTATTTTCAGTTTTTATTACACCTTGAATGGAGGCGAGCATATTTTTATCGATGGGGGAGTCAAACTCAGCTATAATTACCTGGCGGTTAGCTGATTGCCGGGAGAGGTTTTCCGTTTGATCATCGGCAATAATCCGGCCTTTATGAATGATGATAGTCCGGTCACACACAGCTTCCACCTCCTGCATAATGTGAGTGGAGAGAATTACGGTTTTTTCCTTTCCGATTTTTGTGATCAGATTACGGATCTCAACCAGCTGATTGGGATCGAGACCGGAAGTGGGTTCATCTAAAATAAGCACTTCGGGTTGATGGATTAAAGCTTGTGCAATGCCCACACGTTGCCGGTACCCCTTTGATAATTCTCCCAGTTTTTTGTTTTGCTCCTGCCCCAGCCCTGTAAGTTCGATTATTTCGGCGATGCGATTCCAGATGTTTTTTCCAAGCTTATGCACATGAGCTATAAACTCAAGGTACTCTTTTAAATACATGTCGAGGTAAAGGGGATTATTCTCCGGAAGATATCCTACACGTTTTCGTACTTCTACTGATTCCTCGAGTACATCGAAGCCCATAACTGAAGCTTCGCCGGAGGTTTGGGGAAGAAAACAGGTTAATATCTTCATTAAGGTTGATTTTCCGGCTCCGTTAGGGCCCAGCAGGCCTACCACTTCACCGGGCTTCACTTCGAACGAAACATCATCCAATGCCTTCTGCTCGCCGTATATCTTTGTTATGTGTTCTACCTGTACCGACATCTATTGAGTTATTGATTTTACAAGAAAGGCAAAATTAATAAAAATGAAATCTTACCGACCAATGGATTTTCGGCCGAACAAGATTACCGCTATAACATGCAGAATGAATCCCGCTCCATAAAGGAACCAATTAAAATTATCGGGTTTATATTGAGTGATGTATTTTGAGATTTGTTCTTCGCTCAGGGCAAACATTTCCATAAGTGGCATTTTATCATTCATAAAAAGCACATAATCTTCCATGTATGAGATCAGGATAAAAACTGCGCCTATGATCAATAGTCCCCATTGCAGTCGTGAAATGCTTGCCCTGCCGTGTTTTTGCACGGCCCAAATAATGAGCGTCCCTAAAATGGCCATTACCAAGGCATTTAACATGGGCGCAAGTACCGGCCCAACCCAGGTAACAGGCAGCATAAACAATACGTCCCATTCCAGCCATTCGACAGGCCAGTTGAGAATAGCCTTTAAAAAAACGTAGTAGAAAATATCCCAAAGGGCAAAGGCAAACAGGAACACACCGAACTTTTCGGTAGCGGTGCGGCCCACCAGGATACCTATTGAAATGAGCATCAATAAGGTTGCTGCTTCGCGAATGGCCTCCGTTAGCGCAATATTGCTATGTATTTCGCGCAGGGGGAATTCGAACCCCGTGGGGTAATATAGCTCCCTGAGATAAACTACCACAGCACTTTCTACAAAAGCCATCCCAATAGCAAACAAGCTAACCCAAATGATTATGAACCATGCATTTTTTGCACTCATAGAGCTGGTTTTTATTATCTTATAACGAAAGCCTATAACGAATGTTTATATTTTTAACAGGAAATTAATCTGCCGTTTAATCGTTTAGGTTGCTTGAATAATTATATTTGGCGCCGTTTTCACAGATTTATCCTGGAAAATGGTAAAAGTTTGTGAATTAAATTTTAATGTTCTATCTTTGCACCCCTTTTTAAGAAGAAGAGTGTAGCAAAAGAAATTCTGTTATAATGAATACGATAAGTTATAAGACGATTAGCGCTAACAAAGAAACTGTTAATAAAGAATGGGTTCTTGTTGATGCAGAAAATGAAAAACTGGGTCGCTTGGCATCAAAGGTAGCCAAGATGTTGAGGGGTAAGCACAAACCCGAGTTTACACCCCATGTTGATTGTGGTGACAATGTAATTGTGATCAATGCCGAAAAGGTAAGCCTTAGTGGTAATAAGTGGGATGAGAAAGAATACATTCGCTATTCCGGGTATCCGGGAGGGCAGTATTCATACACTGCAGCCCAGTTGTTGCAAAAGAAGCCCATTGCCCTGGTTGAGAAAGCTGTTAAAGGCATGCTTCCCAAGAATAAACTGGGAAGCCAGCTTTTCCGCAACCTCAAGGTATATGCAGGAACAGAGCATCAGCATGAAGCACAAAAACCAAAAAAGATAAATCTCGATAACATAAAGTAAGATATGGAAGTATACAATGCGATAGGTAGAAGAAAGAAAGCTATTGCCCGGGTTTACTTGCAGGAGGGTTCCGGTAAGGTAACCGTGAATAAGCGTGATTATGAAAGCTATTTTCCAACGGGTACCTTGCGGTATGTGGTAAAGCAGCCTTTTGAAACCACCGAAACCGCAGGAAAGTTTGATGTGAAGGCAACATTGACCGGTGGTGGTATTAACGGACAGGCCGAAGCGTTGCGCATGGCCATTGCAAGAGCTCTCATCCAGATTGATGAAGAGCTGCGTTCACCCCTTAAATCAAAAGGAATGCTTCGCAGAGATTCCCGCATGGTTGAACGTAAAAAGCCCGGACAGAAGAAAGCACGTAAGAAGTTCCAGTTCAGCAAGCGTTAATGTTACTTACCTATATAAATCAGGTTTAGTATCTAAATTGCTAAGACTACCGCCTTTGTGGTACTACTTAGCAATTGCTTTTTAATCGGAATGTAAACCTTTAAAAATTTAAAAATGGCACGAACAACTTTTGATGAATTATTGGATGCCGGCGCTCATTTCGGTCATCTGAAACGTAAATGGAATCCGAATATGGCTCCTTACATTTTTATGGAGCGTAATGGTATTCACATTATCGACCTTTATAAAACAATAGCAAAGATCGATGAGGCCGCAGCAGCGATGAAGCAAATCGCTAAATCAGGTAAGAAAATACTTTTTGTAGCAACCAAAAAGCAGGCAAAAGATATAGTAGCCGAAACCGTAAAACCGGTGAATATGCCCTATGTTGTTGAGCGTTGGCCCGGTGGTATGCTTACCAATTTTGCCACCATTCGTAAGGCCGTACGGAAGATGACCAATATCGATAAGCTGATGAATAGCGATACGTTCCAGAACTTTTCCAAAAAGGAACGTTTGCATATTTCACGTGAACGGGCAAAGCTGGAGAAGCAACTCGGTAGTATTGCCGATTTGAACCGGTTGCCCTCAGCAATTTTTGTGGTTGATATTAATAAAGAACGTATTGCGGTAGCCGAAGCCAACAAGCTTAATATCCCCACTTTTGCCCTGGTCGATACCAACTCCGACCCGCAAAAGGTTGACTTCCCTATCCCCGCTAACGATGATGCTTCCAAGTCGATCTCACTGGTTGTTGGTAAGATGGTGGAAGCTATTCAGGAAGGTGTGACTGAGCGTAAACTTGAAAAAGACAAGCGGGCTCACGAAGAGGAGCAGGAAGAAGAGGAAAAAGCAAAAGCCAGTTCGAAATCTGTTGAAGAATACGAAGAGGACGAGGAAGGCGAAGCAAAGCCTGCTGCTAAAAAAGGCTCCCGCAAAGACAAAGAAAGTGAAGAAGAAGGTGAATCACGCCGCAGAAGACCCCGCAGAACAACTGCAAAAAGCGCTGGTACATCTCGTCGGACAAAGAAATAAAGTATAACTGTTAATATTAGAAAAGAAATGGCAAAAATCACTGCAGCAGAAGTTAATAAACTCCGTCAACAAACCGGCGCCGGTATGATGGATTGTAAAAAAGCGCTGGTAGAAGCCGATGGTGATTATAACAAGGCAATAGAATACCTGAGAAAAAAAGGACAAAAACTCGCTCATAAGCGTGCCGATAAAGCAGCCAACGAAGGTGTGATTATTGCAAAAACCAACAAAGACCGTAATTTTGGTGCTATTATTATGTTAAACTGCGAAACCGACTTCGTAGCTAAGAACCAGGAATTCGTTGATTTTGCAAATCACATTGTTGATAAAGCTGTTGAAGAACAACCCAAATCATTGGATGAATTCAAGAACCTCCAAATCAATACCCGTTCCATTGATGAGAGCATTACCGACCTTATCGGTAAAACCGGCGAGAAAATGACCCTGGCTAAATATGAATACGTTAGCGCTGAGCGCGTATTTGAATACAACCATCACGGAAACAGCCTGGCGACTTTGGTCGGCTTCAACAAAGCCGGCATTGAGAATATCGACGAGGCCGGTAACGAGATCGCCATGCAGGTGGCCGCTATGGATCCGCTGGCGGTTGATAAGGATGGTGTTCCGAAGGAGGAAATCGATAAGGAAATTGCTTTGGGTAAGGAACAAGCTATCCAGGAAGGTAAGCCGGAACAGTTGGCCGAAAAGATCGCCCAGGGTAAATTAAACAAGTTCTTTAAGGAAAATACCCTGCTTAACCAGGAGTTTGTTAAGGAAGGCAAGATAACGGTTCGCCAGTATCTCGATCGGTTTGATAAAGAGCTTACGGTAGCCGATTTCAAACGCCTTAAACTTGGTGATTAATACATAGGATCACATTAAAACCAGATATAATGAAAAGGCTGCCTGATAAAGGCAGCCTTTTTAAATTTTACAACTTGCCTTTTCCTTACTCTTCCATCACTATCTTGTCATCATCTATTCCCAACTCTTTAAGCATATTCACCATTTTCTCCGTCATTTCAGCGGTGGAACAGATATAGAAATATTTTTTATAGTCATCAATATGACCCTTCAAAAACTGTTTATCAAAATGTCCGTACAAGTAATTATTGTTATCCTCACGGGTTAAGCTTAAGATCAGGTTATTACCTAAAATATCCTTTAATTCATCCTCATAGATGATATCCTCTGCTTTTTTATTGGAGAAGAGCAGCTTATTGCCGTCTACGTTTCCATCTTTTTTAAGTTGACGAAGAATGGCTATAAAGGGGGTTACACCAGCACCACCTGCTATGAAATAGCCCGGCCCCTTATATTGAATAGCTCCCCATACGTCGTGTATAAGCAGTTCATCGCCAATTTTAAGTTTTCCAATCTCTTCCGTTACGCCGTCGGGTTCATAAACCTTTATGGTGAATTCCAGGTTTTCGTCATCATTCAATGAGGTAAAGGTAAAGGGACGTCTTTCTTCCTGCAATCCGGGTTTATTAATTGCCACCTCGGTAGCCTGACCGGGGATAAAGGAATAACCCTGTGGCTTTTCGGTAACAATTCGTCTTACATCATGCGTTGCCCAGTCTATGTCGATAATTTTTACTTTATGTTCTTCCATATGATGGTATTGTTAATTATGATTTTGTTTATTTTTTAAACTGCAAAGGTTAACAGGAATGATTATCATTTGTTCAACAGCATGATAAATCATCTGTTTGAAAAAAATATAATGTTAGTATAAAAGACCAAACAACCACAACGGTATTTTATTTCCGAAGCCATGCTCTAGTTCATCAAGAGCAAGAAAGCTGTTAGCAATACCTCGTATTTGACTGGTGTCTTTATTTTTACCGCCTATTTCAAAAATGTATTGACCATCAACAATAAAGTCTCCAAATTTGGGACTTATATTAATTTGATGACCGGAATTTTTCAGTTGATTCATGAAGAACTGGTAAACAAAACGGTTAGTTCGGGATGACCGTCATAAATGAGTTTCAATTCGCGAGACCAATTGGGGTATTTATGAACTTCGTCGATGAGCAATAGTTGTCCGCCATAACGCGTCCATTCCGAAGCCAGCTCGAGTAACGTATTCGAATAAAAATAGGGGTGGTCAGCTGTTACATACAGACCTTTCTCCTTGTCCGTGTAGTCATATGCAAGATATTGCAAAAACATCGTAGTTTTTCCAACTCCTCTTAGACCTTTCAAGCCAAATAACCCCCTGTTTTCCAAGAGAGCGGGATATAGATACCGGCGCCAACGATTATTCGTTTGCAATAATAAGTTGTTTTGGAATGCTATCAGTTCTTCCATCAATATTGACTTGATTTCAACGCAAAAATACTAAAAAATTGCTCTGAGTTGAGATCAATAATAAAACATAAAGATAAACTATACCATTATCCGTCCTTTTCAGGGTAATGCATCGATTAATGTAAAGACCATGGATTTTGGTTATCAGGCGCCAAGCTTTTCCTTTACAATAGCAGCTATCGCCTTATTGTCGGCCTTTCCGCCCAGCTTTTTGGTGGCGGCGCCCATAACCTTGCCCATATCTTTCATCGACTCGGCTCCGGTTTCTTTGATGATGTCCTCAACAATACCTCTTAGTTCTTCTTCGCTCATTTGCTCGGGCAGGTAGCTTTCAATAATCGAAGCCTGGAACATTTCATAATCGGCCAAATCATCACGACCTTGGGCTTTGTATACCTCGGCCGATTCTTTACGCTGTTTTAATTGCTTTTGCAGGAGTTTTACTTCAATCTCCTCCGGTATTTCACCTGCGGCTTGATCTTTTCCTGTTTTTTCGAGCAGTAAAGCCGATTTAATGCCACGAAGCGCTTCCAGTTTGTTTTTATCCCTGGCCTTCATGGCTTCCTTCATATCGTCGTTGATTTTCTTTTCCAGTGACATAATGCTTCTTTTTTATTTATTCAAAAACCATTAATCTACTTTCTTGTTAAGGTACGAATTGTCTTTTAGTTCCGGATCGTCGTATTCATCTTTTCCTAATACATAACGTGAGATATTGCTCTCTTTGGATGGCTTGTTTTCATTCAGCTCGAAATTACGTCGTTTATAAGCCGGCTCTTTCGCCAACCGTTCAATTTCATTGGGGTCGGTGTATACTTTTTTCTGCCGGTTCACATGTTTCGAGAGTTCTTTTTGCCGGTTATCGGCCAGTTTATCGCTGGGTTCTTCCTCCTCCTCCGGGTTTTCTTTCACCGGTTTATAGGTGATGCGTTTATCTTTTGGTTTCGGTGGGGATGAAGGCCGGGAAGTGCTATTGAATTCAATGTCTAATTTCTGCTGCCCGGGGTCATTTTCATCGCTTTTTTGTTTTTTCAGTCGAACACTCTCTTCGGCAATTCCTTCTTTATTAACCTGGGGCTTGCCTTCTTCCTCACCAATGGTACCAACAAGCTTTTTATTGGTGGGTTTTCGGTTGTTAAAACCGGTTGCGATCACCGTAATGCTGATGTGGTTCCCCATGGAGTCATCTGTACCGTTACCCCATATGATATTGGTGTTGTTATTGTTTTCGGCTTCTTTCTGGATAAAGTCCGTGATGAGTTCAAATTCATCGAAAGATATCTCACGGTCGGGGCCCGAGGCCATATAAAGTAAGATGTCGCTTGCTCCTTTAATGCTGTCGTCTTCGAGCAGGGGAGAGGCCAAAGCGCTTTCGATGGCCTCCAGGGTTCGGTTTTCACCTTCGGCAGTGCCGTTACCCATAATGGCTTTGCCACTGTTTTCAATCACGGTTTTCACGTCTTCAAAGTCAACATTCACATAACCAGGGATGGTGATGATCTCGGCAATGCTCTTGGCTGCTGTAGCCAACACATCATCAGCCTGACTGAAGGCTTTCGCCAAGCTGAGGTCGCCATGATATTCCCGCAGCTTATCATTATTGATGATCAGGTAGGTATCAACATATTTTTTTAATTCTTCAATGCCTTGATGGGCATGTTTCATTCTTTTGGGGCCTTCCAGATAAAATGGGGTAGTTACAATGCCAACCGTTAATATTCCCATTTCCTTTGCTTTTTGGGCAATAATAGGCGCCCCTCCGGTTCCGGTGCCTCCACCCATGCCGGCGGTAATAAAAAGCATCTGGGTGTCTTCTCCCAGGGTTTCTACAATTTTGTCAATACTTTCCTCGGTGGCCTGGCGCCCCTTATCCGGAGCATTTCCGGCACCGAGCCCTTTACTGCCAAGCTGTATTTTATTTGGCACCGTTTTCCTGTTCAGCGCTTGGGCATCGGTATTGCAAATAATGAAATCAACACCTTCTATTCCACGCTGGTACATGTAATCAACAGCATTGCTTCCGCCTCCGCCTACACCTATCACTTTTATGATGGAAGGCTGGTTTTGCGGTAATTCGAAGTTCAATAAATCGGTCATGGCGTTAGGTTTTTTGTTAATTAATATGTTGACGATGAATGTTACTCATCTTCACCGAAAAATCGTTTCATCATGGTGAAAAAGCCCTCCGATTTCTTATCGGTTCCGGTGTGCTTTTTACTCTTGTACTGGGTTTTTTCATTTTGCCGAATACCCATGATCACCAGTCCTACACCGGTGGCATACATGGGATTTAAGACCTCATCGGGCACTTCATTCGATAAGTGTTCATTGGGTTGACCAATACGGGTATCCATACCTGTGATATATTCGGTCAGCTGCCTGATGTGCTTCAATTGTGCTCCACCGCCCGTGAGCACGATTCCGGCGATCATCTGATCTTCCAGTTTGGTATCCTTGATCTCATAATGAACATACTCGATGATCTCTTCCATCCGGGCTTGTATGATGCCGGCCAGGTTTTTCAGGGTGATCTCTTTAGGCGGACGACCCCGCAAGCCGGGTATAGCCACTATTTCCTCTTCCTTATTCTGGTTGGCCAGGGCCGAGCCGAATTTCACCTTTAAATCTTCGGCATGTTTCTTAATGATGTTGCAGCCGGTTTTAATGTCCTCGGTAACAATATCGCCACCAAAAGGAATAACCGCCGTATGCTGAATCACTTTATCCTTGAATAAAGCCAGGTCGGTGGTTCCCCCGCCAATATCAACCAGTACCACACCGGCTTCCTTCTCCTCTTCGCTCAATACAGCTTCGGCCGAGGCGATGGGCTCCAGCACCAGTTCATTGTCCACATCCAGGCCTGCTTTTTCCACACAACGGCGGATATTTTTGGCTGCTGTAAGCTGAGCTGTTATGATCTGGAAATTGGCTTCCAGCACCGAACCGGTCATACCCTTGGGTTGTTGATTGGTTGCATTTTTATCTACAAAGTATTCCTGCGGAATAACATTGATAATGGTTTCCCCGGGTTCAATCGACAAGCGGTACATGTCGTTGGTCAAATTGTCGATCTCTTCCTGCGTGATCTCCTCCTCGGAACTCTCCCTTACCACACTTCCCCGGTGGGGCGTGCTTTTAATATGCTGGCCGGCGATACCAACAGTTACGCTTTGGATGTTAACACTCGACTTTTGCTCAGCTTCTTTTACAGCTTTTTGAATGGAACTTACCGTGTTGTCGATATTGGTTACCACACCGCGCTTAACACCCTTCGACTCGGTTTTACCCGATCCCAGGATATCAATCTTTCCATACTCATTTTTGCGGCCAACAATGGCAGCGATCTTTGTTGTCCCAATATCCAGTCCGACTATGATCTCGTTTTCTTTCATAAAAACCTCAATTCTAATGTTTTGAACACACAACCTGATCTTTATACTTCAGGTTGATGGTTTTGTACTTGTTCCAACCCGATTGTTTTAAACCTTGCCGGTAAAATGCAAACAGTTTATCTAATTTCTGTTCAAAGTTTTCAACAGTGCCAAAAACAACCACATGATTACCTACCTTGGGGATGAGTTCTATTTCTCCATGTTTATCGAGATATATTTGTTCGATTTGGGCACGGAAAAACTCATCCTGCTTCAGGTACATTATCATCGGAAAAAGCCGGTGCAAAATTGTAACCTTTTTTGATTCCGGGGGCAGATTTTTTAGGTTCAGTGTGTCGGAAAAATGATTTCCTGTATAACCGCTTATAATTAAAGTTCTCACCGGAAAACCCTGGCGGGTGGGGATCAGTTTGCCACTGCGGTCGATGTAATAATCTTTACCTTGATTATTAACGATACGGGCCACCGGGTCCCATGAATGGATGCGGCTATGCAATTCACCATCCAGGGTGGTAAATACATCGGCTTCTTTTACAAAGGCTGTTTGCTCGATGGCCCGGTCGATCTTGAGCAGGTCAATTTCCGATACCCGCTTTCCAACAATGCTATCATGTGCATTATGGATGGCTTCCAGAACATCCGATTTGCTGATCAGTCCGGCCCCCTGTTCATCATCGAGCATAACCTCAATGGAGCTACAGGTGGTTTTTTTATATCCCTCGCGCAAAGCCACCAGCGAGACGAATACGCCTGCTATAACGATGCTCCATATGACGATGCCAATGAATTTTTTCATGCCACCTTATATTTTGATTTTAAGTGCTTTTCAATTGGCTCAACCAATTGGTCGATATCACCTGCCCCAAGGGTTAATAAAATATCGAATTCGTGCCGGTCAAGCTCTTCAGGCAGATCGGCTTTGGTGCATAAGGCCTTGGGCTTTTTACTGATCTTATCATAGATCATTTCCGAGCTAACACCTTCAATGGGTTTTTCGCGTGCCGGATATATATCGAGCAAAATAATGTCGTCGAGCAGGCTTTCGAGGCTATTGGCAAACCCTTGGGCAAAATCACGTGTCCGGGAATAAAGATGAGGCTGGAAAATGCCGGTAACCTTTTTCCGGGGATAAAGTTCCCTAACGGCGCTAATGCAAGCGGTTAACTCCTCGGGATGATGGGCATAATCATCGATATAAACCACCTTTTCGGTGCGTACCCGGAAATCGAACCGCCGTTGGACACCCTCATAGCTACTGAGGGCTTTGCGGATCGCTTTAGCGGAAATTCCCGATTTTTTGGCTGCTATGGAGGCTGCCAGGGCATTTTCGATATTATAGCGGCCGGGAAGTCCAAAGCTTATTCCTTCGATCACCTCGTTATCAACCACCAGGTCGAAGTGAAAGACCCCGTTATAAACCCGGATATTTCTTGCTTTATGGGGTGCTTGTGAAATATCGTAAGCCGATTTCTTAACGCTGCCGGCAGCATGAAATTCCAATCCCGGTTTATGAATCAAATAGCCGTTTTCTCCAATTTGTCCCACAAATTCATTGAATGACTTTTGAAGGTTTTGACGATCGATATAAATATCGAGATGATCGGCATCCATTGAGGTGATCACTGCCATATTGGGATGAAGCCTGAGGAAGGAGCGGTCGTATTCATCGGCTTCAACAATCATAACTACAGGTTGGCCATGGGCAATATAGTTTGAGTTATAGTTTTTGCTTACGCCTCCCACAAATGCCCTGAAATCTTTTTGAGCAGTTTTGAAAATGTGGGCGATAAGAGAGGTGATGCTTGTTTTTCCATGCGTTCCGGCAACCGCAATGGTGTATTTATCGTTAGTCAGCAAACCCAATACTTCCGATCGTTTCAGGATGGGATAATTATATTTTCGGAAGTAATGGAGTTCTTTATGTTCCTCGGGGATAGCCGGGGTTAAGATAACCAAATCAATGTATTCAGGGATCCGATCAATATCTTCTTCATAATGGATCGTCATACCTTCGGTTTCGAGGCGGCGTGAGAGTGGTGTGATAACCCTGTCATAGCCATGGACATCAACCCCAAGGTCATTAAAATACAGGGCCAGAGCGCTCATACCTATGCCGCCTATACCGAGAAAATAGATGCTATGTAAGCTGTTCAGGTCCACTATGATCTCATCAGTTTTATGATTTCATCCGCTATTTTGTTTGCTGCATCGGGATGAGCAAATTCTAAAATATTCTTACTCATCTCGTTTTGTTTCTTTTCATCAAATAATAATTCAAGTGCTGTATTACCCAGCTTTTCCCTGGTTTCATTGTTTTTGATCAAAATGGCCGCATTCTTTTCCGCAAGTGCCGATGCATTTTTGGTTTGATGATCTTCGGCTGCCGTGGGTAAGGGTACAAATATGCAAGGTTTGCCAGCAGCGCTGATCTCCGAAATGGCAATGGCGCCTGCCCGCGATACGATCACATTGGCTATGGCATAAGCCAGGTCCATCCGGTCAATAAATTCCAACACTCGTATGCCATGTTTCTCCATTCCGGCATTTACTGCTGCCCGTGCAATGGGATAATAGTACTTGCCGGTTTGCCAGATCAGTTGCACATTGTTTTGCAACAATGAATCGATAGATTGATAAATACCTTCGTTGATCCCTAGCGCTCCCTGGCTTCCGCCAAATACCAGCAATGTTTTACGATCGCTGCGGAGATTGAAATACTGCAGGGCCTCATCATGCTTTTGGCTAATATTGCTTATATCTTTTCTGATAGGATTCCCGGTTAAAATGATGCGGTCTTTCGGGAAAAACTTTTCCATACCCGCATAAGCCACACAATATTTATCGGCACGCTTTCCAAGAAAACATCGGTTGGTGAGACCTGCATAGGAATTTTGCTCCTGTATCAAAGTGGGTATGCCACGCTTGCTTGCTTTCCGCACTGTAGGGGCGCTGGCATAACCACCTACGCCTACCACAACATCGGGTTTAAAGTTCTTTATAATCCGGCCTGCTTTATGCATACTGGCGAGCAAACGGAAGGGCAGATTTAAGTTACTCAATATGGAACCCCTTTGATATCCCCTTATGGGCAAGCCTTCAATTTTATAACCGGCTTTCGGGACTTTCTCCATCTCCATTTTACCTTCAGCGCCGATAAAGAGAATCTCAGCCTGTTCGAGCCTGGCCTTTAAAGCATCGGCAATGGCAATAGCCGGATAGATGTGGCCTCCGGTACCCCCACCACTGATCAATATTTTGGCATGGCTCTTATGCATATGATATGTTTTTTCCGGGTTCTTTTTCGTCAATTTCACGACTGATATTCAAAATGATACCTATGGCGATGCTGGTGAACCAAATGGAAGTTCCCCCCATACTTACCATGGGAAGCGGCTGACCGGTTACCGGCAAAAAATTGGTCGCTACAGCCATATTCAAAAGTGCTTGAAACACCACCATAAAGCTTAATCCGATGACCAAGTAGGAGGGTAGTTTTTCCTTCAGCTTGGTCACGATTCGAATGGCCCGGTAAAAGAGTATCAGGTAAAGCAATACCACCGTACCACCTCCAACCAGGCCATATTCTTCAATTATGATTGCAAAAATGAAATCGGAATATGCTTGTGGTAGAAAATTCCGCTGGGTGCTGTTCCCGGGCAATTTACCGACAACTCCTCCTGTAGCAATGGCAATTTTGGCCTGTTCAACCTGGTAATTATCTTCACCTTCAGGATGCATGAAGGCCTCAATGCGTTCTTTCCAGGTGCCGAAACGTTCGAATTCAGGATACGTATAGGCCAGGATAACCACTATGGCAATCACTGCCAAAGCTCCACCGGCAATTGATAAGGTGTATCGCCAGTTAATCTTCGATATAAATATCATGGTGTAGGCTGTGGCAAATAGTAATACCGCCGTCGAAAAATCGGCAAAGAAGATCAATCCACAAATAAGGATTACCGGAAATAAAATAAATGTAAGTATGTGTGGAAATCCCTGGATGACATCTTCTTTCTTAAGCATAAAGGCCAGGTAGATCACCACAGCAAGCTTTGCAATTTCGGAAGGTTGAAAGGTAAGGGGTATGCCGGGCACTTTGATCCATCGGGGAGCCTCATTTATGGAAATACCATAAATCCAGGTGCCAATCATTAATACAATAGCACTCAATAATAACAATCCATAGGCCGATTTTAATTTCCTGTAATAAAAGTGGTGGACTATATACATCAGGACCAGGCCGGTGCCAAGAATGATAAGTTGTTTAAACAGGAAATATTCCACATTTCCCTGCCGGTAGCGATATGCCAATGATCCTGATGAGCTGTAAACAGCCAGCAGCGAGAGGATGGACAGAATTATCACTACTGCCCAGATCACCCGGTCGCCACGTATTTTGATCCTTTTTAATTTTTCCGACATAACTCTTTAACTTAAAGCTTGCTAACAGCTTGTTTAAACTGGTTTCCCCGGTCTTCGTAATTTTCAAACAAGTCGAAACTGGCACAGGCGGGCGATAGTAATATCATATCACCTGGTGTGGAAAGGTAATAGGCACTTCCCACTGCCTCATTAGCTGAAGATGTGTCGATAATGGTTTCAACAGCCTTATCGAAGGCTTCATGAATACGATGATTATCGACGCCCAGGCATACAATGGCCTTCACCTTTTCCTTCACCAGTTCCATGAGCTTGCTGTAATCATTGCCCTTATCGATACCGCCTACGATCCATACCACCGGCTTTTCGGCCGATTCCAGGGCATACCATGTAGCGTTGATATTGGTGGCTTTGGAATCGTTAATGAATTCAATGCCATGAATGTTAGCCACATGTTCGAGGCGGTGTTCCACATTCTGAAAATCGGACAAACACTGTTTAATGGTGTTTTTGCGCAATTCCACAAGCCGCGAAGCAATACCTGCTGCCATTGAATTGTGAATATTGTGCCTGCCTTGTAATGCCAATTCTTCTATTGTCATATGGAATGTTTGTGAATTTACGTTAAACAAAATTTTATTCCCTGCCAGGTATGCTCCCTCACCTTCGATCTTTTCATAAGTCGAAAAGGGGTATAGGCGTTGCTGCCAGGATTTTCCTTTGATCTCGTTGTTAATCGTTTCGTCATCAATGCAATAGATCAAAGCGTTATTGTGCGTTTGATTTTGTGTGATGCGCATTTTCGACTGTATGTAGCGTTCAAAGCTATTGTTATACCGGTCGAGATGATCGGGGGTAATGTTTAGCAGCACGGCGATATCTGCCTTAAAATCGAACATGCCGTCGAGCTGAAAGCTACTGACCTCAAGCACATAATAGTCGAAATTGTGCCGGGCCACTTGCCATGCAAAGCTTTGACCTACATTTCCCCCCAAGCCCACGTTCAATCCCCCGTTTTTAAGGATATGATAGGTGAGCAGGGTTGTAGTGGTTTTACCATTGCTACCGGTGATGCAGATCATTGTTGCACCGGTGTATCTGCCGGCAAACTCGATTTCGGAGATTACCCGGATTCCCTGTTCCTTAATTTTTTTGATCATTGGAATATGATCGGGGATTCCGGGGCTTTTAACCACCTCTCGTGCTGATAAAATAGCAGCTTCGCTGTGTTTACCCTCTTCGAACGAGATCTCATGTTGTGAAAGAACGTTTTTATATGTTGGCTTTATGGTGCCCTTATCTGAAACAAAAACTTCAAAACCCTTTTTCTTTGCCAGGATAGCCGCTCCTACACCGCTTTCTCCGGCTCCCAGCACTACGATCCGGTTCATCTTACCTGATCTTTAAGGTTATGATGGTAAATACGGCCAGCATGATCCCCACAATAAAGAACCGCTGGACAATTTTTGGCTCGGGATACCCAATCATCTGATAATGATGATGCAGGGGCGACATCCTGAAGATGCGCTTCCCCTTACCCGTGCGTTTTTTTGTATATTTAAAATAGCTCACCTGCATCATTACCGAAATCGCTTCGGCCAGGAATATCCCGCAAAGGATAGGGAGCAGTATCTCTTTTCTGATCAACACCGCATAAGCGCCTATGATACCACCTATGGCCAGGCTCCCCGTGTCGCCCATAAACACCTGTGCCGGATAGGTGTTGTACCAAAGGAAGCCTACGCATGCTCCTACAAAGGAGCTGATGTATATGGTTAACTCCCCGGCGCTGGGGATGTACATAATGTTCAGATAGTCGGCGAATATGATGTTACCCGACACCCATGCCAGAACCCCCAGGGCGGATCCGATTATAGCCGATGACCCTGTAGCCAATCCATCAATACCATCGGTGAGGTTGGCGCCGTTTGAAACAGCCGTAATAATAAGAATGACAATGGGTACAAAGATGAGGAAGGCCCATTTTTTATAGTTATCGCCGATAAATGAAATCAATACCGAATAATCGAACTCATTGTTCTTGAAAAACGGGATGGTGGTTTTGGTCGACCGTTCGGAATAACGCGAGAACTTATCCGAGGGATCCAGCGATTCGCCCTGTTCCAACCCCATAGCTGTTTTAAGATCTTGTTGTTCTTCAGCGGTGATCTTTTCCCGCATCACTATATCATCGTTAAAAAACATAGTTAATCCAATGACCAAACCGGCTACAATTTGCCCCAAGATCTTAAACTTACCGGCCAGGCCAGCCTTGTCTTTTTTGAATACCTTTATGTAGTCATCAAGAAAACCAATAATGCCTAACCATACCGTGATAAAGATCATCAGGATAACATAGATGTTATCGAGTTTTGCAAACAGCAGCGTTGGGACCAGGATAGAGCCTAATATGATTAGGCCTCCCATGGTGGGTGTTCCCTGCTTTTCCATCTGACCCTCGAGACCGAGGTCGCGAACGCTTTCGCCTACTTGCTTTTTACGTAAAAAGCGGATCAGCATTTTGCCGAACAACAGCGAAATGATAAGTGAAAGGATCACCGACATGGCAGCCCGGAATGAAATGAACTGGAACATCCCTGCTCCCGGCAGATCATAAACTTTATCAAGATGATCGAACAAATAGTACAGCATTCCTTATCTTTATTCGTTATGTAAAATCTCTTTCAAAACAGCCTTATCGTCAAATGAATGTCTTACACCCTTAATCTCCTGGTAAGTTTCATGGCCTTTTCCGGCTACCAGGATTATATCATCGTTACCGGCCAGCATGCAAGCGGTTTTAATGGCTTCCATCCGGTTTGTGACAGAAAGCACCTTAATGTTTTCATTACCGCTTAATCCCTCTTTCATATCCGCAATGATCTGCTCCGGATCTTCGCTCCTTGGATTATCGGAGGTGAAGAGCACCTGATCACTGTATTTTGCAGCTATTTTGGCCATCAATGGGCGCTTCTTTTTATCACGGTCGCCTCCGGCGCCAATTACAGTGATGATTAACTGGTCGGTGCGGCGTAGTTTGTATATTGTTTTCAGAACATTTTCCAGTGCATCGGGAGTATGGGCATAATCGACAATGCCTACCTTTCCACGCGTCGATTTCACATATTCAAACCGACCCCGGGCCGGCTTAAGCTGACTGATCTTTTCAAGCACCTCGCCTGTTTCTTCTTCCATCAAGAGGGCGGTCCCATACACTGCCATAATATTGTAAGCATTGAATTCGCCAACAAGTGGTGTCCAAAGTTCCCGGCCGTTTATTTTGATCAAAAGCCCGTCGAAATGGTTTTCGATGATACGGCCTTTGAAATCGGCCATGGATTTCAGTGAATAGCCATGTTTGTTGGCCTTGGTGTTTTGAAGTATATAGTTCCCGTTTTTATCATCCGCATTGGTTAAGGCAAAAGCCCCGGCCGGCAATTGATCGAAAAAAGCCTTTTTGGCATTCAAATAAGCGCCAAAGGTTTTATGGTAATCGAGATGATCGTGGGTGATATTGGTAAAAATGCCTCCGGCAAAATGCAAGCCTTCAATGCGGAATTGATCAACGGCATGGCTACTTACTTCCATAAAGGCATGGCTGCACCCGGCTATTACCATATCATTCAATATACGGTTAATCCTTACCGGATCGGGTGTGGTATGCGTTGCCTCAAATTCTTCATCAATGATCATATTTCGGATAGTGGACAGGAAACCACTGTTGTTCCCCATCAACCGGTAAAGCTGATGCAATAAGGTAACCACGGTAGTTTTACCATTGGTTCCGGTAACACCAACCAGCTTAAGTTTCGCGGAAGGCCGGTCGAAATAATTGGAAGCAGCTATGCCCAACGCTTTTGCGCTATTCTTAACCTTAACAAAGGCAACATTGCGGCCGATTGCCGGTATTTGCTCCGCAATTACGCAAACAGCGCCTTTTTCGAGAGCCTGTTCGATGTAATCATGCCCATCGACCTGGGTACCCTTTACAGCAACAAACACATCGCCATGCTCCACCTGGCGTGAATCGAAGCGGATATTTCCCACCGCAACGTTCCCATCTCCGGTAAGCCTTGTTACCTCAATCCCTTGCAATATGCCGGCTAATGTTTTCAAATGCTCTTTTTCTTTATTTCAAATACAGCGTTACTACCTTACCTTTTGTAACCCTGGAACCAGGTGCGATCGATTGCATATATACCTTCCCCCGGCCCTTGATGCGGGCTGAGGCTCCCGTTTTTTCCACCAGGTAAATGGCATCACGGGCTTTCATCCCGCGAAGGTCAGGGAGGTAGTTCCCCGAAAATTCTTTGCCTTGCAGGGTGAGCGTATCATTGTTCACGCTTGTTTGCGCCCATTCTTTTGGTATGGAACTACCTTTAAACGGCAGATCCAGTGAGGCAAATACTGACCTGATATCTTCCTTATGCCCGGCTTGATCTGCCGGAAGATTGGTCAAAACCAGTTTTTCATCCTTTTCCCGGTGAATATCCAGTTGCATGGCATATACCTTGTCGGCAATGTTTTTAAATACAGGTCCGGCTACACGGCTCCCGTAGTATTCACCCGAGCGTGGGGCAGTGATCGATACAATGCAGGTATAAGCCGGATTATCGGCCGGAAAATAGCCTACAAATGAAGCTTTATAATCTTTCTTGTTATAGCCCTTATGTGGTACAGCTATCTGTGCCGTGCCGGTTTTTCCGGCCACCTGGTAAAACGGACTATCAAGGGTTTTAGCGGTTCCTTCCTTTACGACACCTTCAAGCAAGATGTGAGCTTTTTCAAGGGTTTCAGCCGAAATTATGGAGGGGTCAATTACTTTAGGACTAAAGCGTTTGACTGTTCTTCCAGCTTCGCGGATTTCTTTTACGAATCGTGGTTGCATTAGTTTGCCGTCATTGGCAATGGCATTGTAGAAGGCAGCAAGTTGCAAGGGGGTTATCTCCACCTCATAACCCACCGACATCCAGGGCAGGCTGAGTAATGACCAGGTGCTGTCTTCCGGGTCTTTGATCAAGGGCTGTCCTTCGCCGGAAATTTCCAACCCGAGTTTTTTATGAAGATGTAAATCCCGGAGACCGTCCACATATTGTCCAGGCTTATCCGAATAGTTCTTTTGGATGATCTTTGATACCCCGACATTGGATGAATGCCAGAACACTTCTTTAACCGGAATACGTCCATCGGCAATTTTGTGCACGTCCTGCATGGTGCTTCCATGATACATTGTCCAGCCATCGCCGGTTTCAATGGTGTCCTCAAGGCTGATCAGTCCATCTTCAAGGGCTACCAGCATGGAGGCGAGTTTAAATGTGGACCCGGGTTCTGTGGCTTCGCCCACAGCATAATTATAATCCTCGTGGTATTCTCCGGTTTTTTTATCTTTACCCAGGTTTGCAATAGCCTTAATATAGCCGGTTTCCACCTCCATGAGCACGGCGCAACCATGATCAGCCTTGTGAAGCTTTAATTGTTTTAAGAGGGCCGTTTCGGCGACATCCTGCAGGTTGATATCAATCGATGTGATGATGTCGCTGCCGTTTTTAGGTTCGATCTCATTATCCTGATTAATGGGGCGCCAGGAGCTGTTTCCGATCCGCTGCACCAGTCTGCGGCCGCTGCTGCCTTTAAGGTGCTCGTTGTAGGCAGCTTCCAGTCCTACATCCTTTTCTGTATCAGGCCTATCCCAGCCTATAGTGCGGAAGGCAAGTAGCTGGTAAGGTTTTTCGCGCCTGGTTTTGGGGATGGCAATGAGTCCCCCGCGGTATTTCCCCCGGCGGAAAATTGGAAATTTTTTCAGCTTCTTTAGTTGCGCATAGGTCACATCCCGTTTTAGCAAAAAGTAGCGGTTGCCTTCCTTTCGTGCCCTGGTGAGCTTGTTTTTGTAATATCCCTTGTAATGATCATGAAATAATTTGGATAGATTTAAGGCCAGTTCATCGATATTATTGTTGAAATCGACATCGGAAATAAGGGGGGAGGCAGCATCAACCCTAATTTCGAAAATGGGAACCGATGTGGCCAGCAGGCTTCCGTCAGCAGCAAGAATGTTGCCGCGATATGCTTCAACCTCATCATACCGGAGGGTTACTTCCTGTGATCTTTGACGGTACTTCTCTCCTTCGAAAAACTGGATATGGATCGCCTTACCGATCACCAGTAATCCGAAAATGATGATCAGAAAATAGATCACATAAGTCTTTGCCAGTATGTTGTTATCCAATTCTTCCACAACTTCAGTCCTTTATATAGATTTTATAAGGTGGAACAGTCGATTCCTTAACACCCATTTGATCGAGCTTTTGCGAAACCTGTGACGGTTGTGTATGATACATGAGTTGCGATTTAGTAGTGATGTATTCATAACGCAGTTTTTTGAGTTCCTCCTTGGTTTCGGAAATTTCAATAATCTTTTGTTCGGCTTTGTAATTATTGGTGATGTATATAATGGCTAACACAGTAAGGTAAAGGAAAAAAGGCAGTAGTTTCCGCATTTCTTTGCTGGTAAGAAAATGCCCTTTGAACACACCTGTAACGGAAGCCCCGACTTTGCTGGTCCTGGTTTTGGTTTGCCCGGCTTTCTTCTGTTTCTTGATGGTATTTCCTTTACTCATTGTTACTTAGTTTTTCTGCAATTCGCAATTTTGCACTACGTGAGCGTGGATTGCGCTCCAGCTCTTCCTCCGAAGGCGTTACCGGTTTCCGGGTGATCGATTTGAATATCACCTCCGGATTTCCGTAAAAATCTTTTTTAATTTTTCCTTCGAAGTTCCCCGCTTTAATATAATTTTTCACCAGCCGGTCTTCAAGGGAGTGATAAGATATCACCACCAATCGACTGCCATCTTTTAACACTTCATAGGTACTTTTTAGGAATTTTTCCAAGGCATACATCTCCTGGTTCACCTCTATGCGCAATGCCTGGAATATCCTGGCAAAAAACTGATGCTCCTTACCTTTTTTGGCGAAAGGCTCGATAACCTCCTTTAAGTCAGTAGTGGAGGTTATCGGTCTTTCTTTTCGCTGTCTGACGATTGCATTGATCATAGGATAAGGATTTCGCACCTCACCATATTTTTTAAATATTGTAGCCAATTGGTTTTCCGAAAAATCGTTGATGATCTTCTGAGCCGTCAGTTGGTTTTTCCGGTTCATGCGCAGGTCCAGTTCTCCCTCAAGCCGGGTGGAGAAGCCTCTTTCGGCCGTATCGATCTGATGGGATGAAATGCCCAGGTCCGCAAGGATACCATCAACGGGAATGGCTTTATACAGCTTGAGGAAATTCTTGATGTACATAAAATTCTGGTTCAACAGCATAAACCGTTCATCATCAATGTCATTTTCCAGGGCATCTTCATCCTGATCAAAAGCGATCAAGCGCCCGGTATCCAGCCGGTTTAATATCTCCTGCGCATGACCACCACCCCCGAATGTAGCGTCAACATAAATACCATCGGGCTTTATGTTGAGGCCATCAATACTTTCTTTGAGCAATACGGGTTTGTGGTACATCATCCTTTATTCGTGTTTTTTAGTTCTTCATCTACCTGATTGGCCAGGTTGGGCAACTCATCAATGGATTTGTTTTGTTCTTCTTCCCATTTGGCTTTATCCCACACATACATGCGATTAACCACCACCTGAATGACCACTTCCTGTTTATTGGTCATACCTGCAAAATCCATCAGCACCTTGGGTATTTTTATCCGTCCTGCGCCATCTATTTGCAGGTCTTCGCCGGATGTATAGGCCATCAGGAAACGCACGTTAGCTTCTTTCAGGAGGCTCAGTCCTGACAGGCGTTGTTTTTCTTTTTCCCATTCATCGTTTGGAAACAGCTCCAGTGCGGAGAAGAATATACTTCGCTTAACAAAAAAGCCCTGTTCGAACGATTCCCCCAGATTTTTCCTTAACTTTGAGGGTATCGGCAAACGACCTTTTTCGTCCAGTTTGCAGTGGTATTCTGTGGAGCCTTGTATCATATTAATCGCGATTCGATGTGCTAATATAATACATTTTGTACCACTTTGTTGCACAATCTACCACTTTATACCACCTTTGTTGAAAACTTTTTGTGGTCGGTTTTGGGCTGATTAAAGCAAATAGTTGTAATAACCGCAATTACAAAGGGGTGGGTAAAAGTGGTAGGGCGAGGGTGTCCCAATATTGGACGGTGGTTGAAAGTGGAAAAAATAGATTAAGCTTCCCATTCTTAAAATATGCTTAATTTTGTAAGATTTGAGGCTGGTTTGAGCAGGATTAGATCATGGAACAACAGGTTGAAGATAATACACAGCAAGAAATAGGAAAGAAGTTTATCGATTTGGAAAAGGTTGTTGCCAGTAAGAGCGAAAAGCTGGCTAAGGCCTTACCCAAGTTTGTGATTAACTATCTTAAACGGGTAATTCACCAGGAAGAGATCAATAAAGCCCTGTATGAAAATCGCGATAAATATGGCCTTGATTTTATCGAGGCGATACTGGATCATTTCCAGGCCGAGTTGCAAGTGGAAGGAAAAGAAAATATTCCAAAAGAGGGTAGATTGATCATAGCATCAAACCATCCCCTTGGAGGTCTCGACGGAATGGCATTAATGAAGGTGGTAGGGGAGGTCCGTGATGATATTGTTTTCCCGGTAAACGATCTTTTAATGAACCTTCCCAACCTTCGTGATTTATTCATCCCCATTAATAAACACGGTTCCAATGCCGCCAATATCAGGGTGTTCGAAGAGACTTTTTCATCTGATAAAACAGTGCTTTATTTTCCTGCCGGGCTATGTTCGCGCAAACAAAGAGGGCAAATCATCGACCTGGAATGGAAGAAGAGCTTTATAACAAAGGCCAGGCGCCATAAGCGGGATGTTTTACCCACATACATTTACGGCAGGAATTCCAACTTCTTTTACAATTTAGCTCGCTTGCGAAGTAAACTGGGTATAAAAGCCAACATTGAAATGCTTTATTTGGTGGATGAAATGTTTAAACAAAAAGATAAGGTTATCCGTATTATATTTGGAAAACCAATACCTTACACTACTTTTGATAAACGTCATACTGACCGTGAATGGGCCCGAATGATGAAAAAACATGTGTATGCAATGGGAGAGGCTGGGGAATCGCCGCTGGAGCCGTTGCTCAAGAGGCAGTGAATGGAGATCAGCGATTGGAGAATGGAGATTGGAGATTGGAGAATGGAGAATGGAGAATGGAGAATTGAGAATTGAGAATTGAGAATGTAGTCCCGATCGCCATCGGGAGGAGATTGAAGTCCCGATAGCCATCGGGAGGAGATTGAAGTCCCGATAGCCATCGGGAGGAGAATGGCGTGAGGGTGACGAAGGGGGAGAGAATTATTAGAATAACGAATGAAGGACTATGAATATAGAACTATTGTGAAAAGATAAATCTGGTAAACAGGCAAGGTTCTTAACAACAAAAGCGAAAAGCAGCATTATGAAAGAGATCATTCCACCGGTTGAAAGAGCAGTTATTGAACAGGAACTGACAGAGGAACAGTTCATCAGGGAAACCAATAACGGCCATAATGAAATATATATAGTTAATTATCATAATTCACCCAACATTACCCGCGAAGTTGGCCGTTTACGTGAGCTCACATTTCGCGATGCCGGTGGAGGTACCGGTAAGGACTGTGATCTGGATAATTACGATACCAAGGATGTCCCTTTTGAGCAATTGATCGTATGGGATCCGCGGGAGAAGGAAATTATAGGGGGATACCGGTTTTTAGATTGCAATAAACTGGGCCAAGATGAGCATGGTAAGGTGTTGAGCCCTACCGCCAAGCTTTTCCATTTTTCAGAAAAATTCATCAATGAGTACCTGCCTTATACCATTGAGCTTGGGCGTTCCTTTGTTCAGCCGCTTTATCAGCCAGCCTATAATATACGAAAGGGCATGTATGCGCTCGATAACATATGGGACGGCCTTGGAGCAATTATGGTGGATAATCCTGAAATTAAGTATTTCTTTGGTAAAATTACCATGTATCCTCATTACAACCTGCTGGCAAGGGATATGATCCTTTATTTCTTCGAAAAGTATTTCCCGGATGAGGAAAGATTGGTAGAGCCTTATGATCCTGTGGAGGTCAAAACCGATCGTAATTTCCTGAAAAATATCTTTATTGGCGGTTCGTATGAAGAAGATTATAAAATCCTGATCAAAAACGTACGGAGTATGGGTGAAGGCATCCCACCACTCGTGAACGCTTATATGAACCTCTCCTCGACCATGCGTTCTTTTGGTACGGCAATTAATGCGGCTTTTGGCAATGTTGAGGAAACCGGGATTATTGTTACCATTGGTGATATTTACGATATTAAGAAAGACCGTCATCTTTCCACGTATAAAGGCAGGAAAAATACATAAGTATGAAGATCAACACGGCTGAATTCATTACCAGTGCAGTTGGGCTCGATGATTGTCCCAGGCCTGCTAAAGCGGAATTTGCCTTTTTGGGGCGCTCGAATGTGGGCAAATCATCATTGATTAACATGCTGGTGAACCGGAAAGATTTGGCCAAAACCTCGGGAAAGCCAGGTAAGACACGAACCATCAATTATTTTTTAATTAACGGAAGTTGGTTTTTGGTCGATCTTCCGGGTGTAGGGTATGCCAAAACCTCGAAAAAAGATCGCGAAAAGTGGCGGCAGATGATCGAGTTCTTTCTTTATAACCGGGCTACCCTGTTAAACACTTTTTATTTGATTGATGCCCGCATACCTCCGCAGAAAACCGACCTGGAAGTGATCGATTTTTTTGGCTATAATCAGCTGCCTTTTACTTTGCTGTTTACAAAAACCGATAAGCTGAAACCTGCCCAGCTTAAGAAAAATGTGGAGCACTATAAAACAGTGTTATCGGAGCAATGGGAAGAACTGCCCGGGATGATTCAAACTTCAGCCTTCACAGGCCTTGGACGTGATGAGATACTAAAAACCATTGAAGATATAAACCAGATGTTCAGGGAAGATTTCCGGTAAGTCCGGCTATTTATATTCAATCATCATTTGTTTCTTATATACCACATCTTTGGGTTTAACGTACACTTTTTTAATTTCTCCGTCGATGGGGGCATGTACTTCATTTTCCATTTTCATGGCGCTTAGCGTCAATAAGGGATCGCCCTCCGAAACCTTGGCTCCGGGCTTCACAAATACCTTAACAATAGTTCCGGGAATTACCGCTTTTACTTTTTTATGGTCAACAGGCTCATAGGGTTTACGCTCCTTATATTTGCGATGAAAAGAAGTCTTATATGCCGTATCATCGACGGTAACCGTCTTATATTCGTGCTTGTTAATTTCTGAACTCATAAATTCCGTTTTTTAGAATGGAGGAATACCATGTTTTTTATCCGGGCGCTCTACCGATTTGCTGGCCGAAATATCCAGGCTATGGATAAGCATATTGCGGGTTTCTTCAGGTTCAATTACTGCATCTACATAGCCATAGGCAGCAGCTACATATGGGTTGGCAAACTTTTGCTTATACTCTTCAATTTTTTCCTGCCTTACCTTTTCGGGATTATCAGCATTTTTAATATCATTTTTAAAAATGATATTGGCAGCTCCCTCGGGGCCCATTACAGCGATTTCGGCAGTAGGCCAGGCGAAAACAAAATCGGCTCTGAGGTGATGTGAGCACATAGCGATATAACCACCGCCGTATGCCTTACGTGTGATCACCGTGATCTTTGGCACGGTTGCTTCGGAATAGGCGTACAATACTTTTGCGCCGTGGCGGATCACACCGGCATGTTCCTGGTCGATACCGGGGAGGTATCCCGGAAGGTCCACCAGGGTTATAAGCGGGATATTAAAGGCATTACAAAAGCGGATAAACCGGGCGGCCTTGTCCGATGAATCCACATCGAGCACACCGGCCAGCACCAAGGGTTGATTAGCCACATACCCTACGGTATTTCCGTTCAGCCGTGAGAATCCAACCACAATATTGGGTGCAAAGTATTCCTGAACCTCTAAAAATTCGGAATCGTCCGATAATGCCCTGATAACGTCTTTTACATCATAAGGCATGCGCGGATCGGTCGGGAATATATTATCGAGCTTGTATTGACGGGTTTTGGGTGGCTTTTTGGGAAATGATTCGGCGGTTTTTTTGTTGTTCCAGGGAATATAGGTGAACAGGGATTTGATTTGCGAAAAACACTCTTCTTCACTTTGCGCGAAGAAATGGGCATTGCCGGTGATTTCAGCATGTGTGCGGGCGCCACCAAGCTCTTCCATTGAAATTTCTTCACCCAGTACCGTCTTAATCACTTGGGGGCCGGTAATAAACATCTTGGATATTTTATCAACCACAAATACAAAATCGGTGAGGGCAGGGGAATAAACGGCCCCTCCTGCACATGGCCCAAGAATTACGGAAATTTGAGGGATAACGCCAGATGCCTGTGTGTTGCGGAAGAAAATCTCACCGTATCCGGCCAATGAATTTACACCCTCCTGTATGCGGGCGCCACCGGAATCGTTAATTCCGATGATCGGGATCTTAAGCTTCATGGCGTGATCCATGATCTTGGTGATCTTTTTGGCATGCATGTAACCAAGAGAGCCTCCTGCAACAGTAAAATCCTGGGCATAAATACACACCGGATGACCGTTAATGGTTCCGGTTCCTGTGATCACCCCATCGCCGGGCAAATATTTTTTATCCATGTCGAAATCGCGTCCGGCATGTTTAACAAACAGGTCGTATTCATGAAATGACTTGGGATCAAGCAATGCCAAGATGCGCTCACGAGCCGTCATTTTTCCGGTCGCTTTTTGCTTGAGTATGGCCTTATCTCCTCCTCCCTTCAATGCTTCACTCATCCTTTGCCTCAGGTCGGAAGTCTTGTTTTTCATTGACATATCTGCTCCTTTTAATGAGAAAACCCTTTCAACTTATCCTTGTCTGAATCCCCGGCGCAATAATACAAAAATAATATAATTTAAATATATATGCCCAGCTTAATAATTTTAAACAGCCTTATGAAACCTTACTACTTGCCAAATGCTTTATAAATTCTACTCATAAGCTAAACACAATTAACTCTATTACTATGAATTTATTTTACTGCAATTTTGTTTGATTCCCTACGGGTGTTTTATTTTTACGGGGTAAAAACAAAACCGATGAATGATGAATATTGAAGAGTTTCGCGATTATTGCCTCGCAAAGAAGGGTGTAACCGAAGAGTTCCCGTTTGATGAAAGCACCCTGGTATTTAAGGTGAAGGGCAAGATGTTCGCATTAACCGATACCGATGACGATTTTCGTGTAAATTTAAAATGCGATCCTCAAAAAGCCATTGAACTTCGAGAACATTACAATGCGGTATCCCCCGGCTATCATATGAACAAAAAGCACTGGAATACAGTAATGCCAAATGATGATGTTGCCGATGATATAATATATCAATGGACTGATGACTCTTATGAGCTGGTGGTTAGTGGGCTCCCGCGGAAGCTGCAGGATGAGTTGTTAGAGGAATCCTGATCAGTTTCCGGAGGGTAAGATTGAAGCAAGGAAAAGCTATTCTTGTTCAGGTGATTGTGGGGCTTTTTCCACTTTCTTCTTACCTAAAATAGTATCACCTAAAACCCAGCCCAACAGGCCGCCCCAGAAAGTACTCAGATAAGGGTTTGACGTGATGGCACAGGTACCGCTTACGCAACCTACTTCGAGGTAATAAATATAACCGCCTATGGCTCCTGCTATAATCGCTGTTATAAGGGCAATGTAGCGTTTGCTTGTAAGTTTTGCCAATTGTTTCTTCATGCTGCTATTTTCCGCTTTGTGCATTTTTGGTATCAGCGTATTTATTTAGTGTTTCAATCAGTTTTTCCTTCTTCTGCACCCCCCTAAGTTTCTCGACTTCTTTCCCATCTTTGAGAATAACAATGGTGGGAATGACCTGAATTTTGTATTTTGCCGCTATACTGCGGTAGCTATCGATGTCGAGTTTGGCGATGGTAACTTGGTCACGTCCACTCATCTCATTTGCAACTTCTTCAACAATGGGCCCCTGGATACGGCATGGTTGGCACCACTCGGCCCAGAAATCAATGAGGACAACACCATTGCCGGTTACTTTTTCTACATTTTGATCAGTGAGGGTAACTAAATTCTTCCCGCCAGGTTCCGGATTCGGTTCATCATCAATGAGTTGCTGCCTGACTATCCAGGCAATACCTGCCCCGATTAAAATGATCGCTGCGATTGTAAATATTTGTGAACCTTTGTTTTTTGCCATTTTCTTTCGTATAAAGTTTTAAGTTTTAACTAATTTCATCTATCGACTCATCTTGAGATTTGTGCCTATTGCTTCATTAACAATTTACCAACAGTTATGTTTGCCCGTCTCAAGCGTTGAGGCAGGCAATGGTTATGCCCTGTCCGCCCCGTTCCACATGTTCGTCATAAAAGCGTTGCACATCCTGGTTGGCCGACAGTTCGTCTCTGATCAAACTCCGAAGAATACCGTTCCCCTTACCGTGAATAATCTTTACCTCTTTAACTCCGAGTAACAAAGCTTCATCAATAAAGCTATTCACTTGTGCAACGGCTTCTTCACCGCGTTTTCCCCTAACATCTATTGTGGGGTCAAACCGGGCTTTTTTATCATGAATATCTTTCATGATGGTTTTATATCCCGAAGAATTGCGGGTTTTCTGCTTTGATGCACCTGCAGCCCTTTCCAGTTTATTTAGCGGGGTTTTGATACGCATATCCCCAAAAGCAACAAGGGCTTCTTTCCCTTTAAGTTCGATGATCTCGCCTGTGCCTTTCTGATTTTTCATTTTCACGGTGTCGCCGGCTTTAAGTGGTCCGGTTTCGGGGGCTTTTTCGGGTTTGCGCTTTTTTTGTTTACCCGGTTCTTTGTAAACCTTTTGCTTATGTTGCTCTAAGTTTTGCCGTGCTATACGCGTTTTTTCCTTATCGGCTTTTCCTTCCCTGATCTCCTTGATGGTCTTTTCAATCATGCGGTTGGAATCATCGAGTATTTTGCGGGCTTCCTCCCTGGCTTTTTCAATGATCTCCTTTTTCGAGGTTTCCAGTTCAGTGGTCAGGCGCTTGTATTTATCCAATACTTCGGCCAGCATATCATCGGTGACTTTAAGTTCATCCTGCTTTTTGGATAACTGATCTTTTTCCACTTCCAGTTCCTGCAACTGCTTTTCAAAATCTACTTGTGATTTGCCGGTTTTCTGTTCGGCGTTTTGAAGGGTATTTTCCGGGAAGCCAATTTGCCGGGCAATTTCCAGGGCATATGAGCTGCCCGGTTTGCCCATTCTGAGCTGAAACAATGGCCTGATCTCTTTCGCATCAAAAAGCATAGCCCCGTTGACGATGCCTTCCACGTGACCGGCCATGGTTTTTAGGTTAGCGTAATGTGTGGTGATTACACCCAGAGCATTACGCTTGTTCATGGCTTCCAGGGCGGCTTCGGCAATGGCGCCACCGAGCTGGGGCTCGGTACCCGTACCAAACTCGTCGATAAGGAAGAGCGAATGTTCATCGAGGTTCTCAATAAAATATTTAATGTTGATGAGATGAGAGCTGTATGTGCTCAAATCATTTTCCAAAGACTGTTCGTCTCCTATGTTGATCAGTATCTTTTTAAAGATACCCGCTTCCGAATTTTCCTTGAGGGGTACCAACAATCCACATTGCAACATGTATTGCACCAAGCCCACGGTTTTCAGGCATACCGATTTACCACCGGCATTAGGGCCCGAAATCACCAGGATGCGCTGTTTTTTATCTAAACCGATATCAAGGGGAACCACTGAGCGATCGGTATTTTTATAAGCCAGATAAAGCAACGGATGACGTGCTTCCAGCCAACTAAAACTGCAATGGTCATGAAGATCGGGTTTCACAGCATCCAAATCCACCGCCAGCTTAGCCTTGGAACGCAGGAAATCGAGGTAACCGAGGTACTCGTATCCTGCAAGCAGTTCATCGATGTGTGGACGAAGCTGATTTGTGAATTCTGTTAATATTTTGATGATCTCCCTTTTCTCGGCGTTCATCAGCTCCCTGATCTCATTGTTAATGTCGAATACCTCGGTGGGTTCGATGTAAACGGTTTGCCCGGTAGCCGATTCATCATGGATAAAGCCTTTTATTTTTCTTTTGTTAATGGCCGGTACAGGAATTACCATGCGTCCTCCGCGGATAGTGATCTCGGCATCGTCTTTTAACCAGCCTTCTGAACGGGCTTTTTGCAGGGTCTTGTTAATGGTACGGTCGATTGAACCCTTCTTTTGTTCCAGTTCCTTACGGATGTTAAAGAGCTTATCGCTGGCATGATCGCGGATATCGCCGTACTCATTGATGATGCGTTCCAGCTCTGTAATGATTTCCCTTTTGATATATACCTTTGAGGTGCGTTGATGCAATAAGGGATACTGTTCCTCTTTACGGTTGGTAATGTAATCAATACAGCGGGTAATAGCTTCCAGTGAAAGCTTAAGCTCCACCATCTTCTCTTGTTCAAGATAGGTATTTTGGATACGCACGTGGTTCAATTCACCCGTTAAATCATAGTAATCCTGGGCCGGAAAGGGATCGTCATATTGGTAAATATTGCGAAACTCATCGGTTTCCGATATTTCAAAATCGATGGTTTCAAAATCAGTGGAAAAGGACATCTGTTCCACATTGCTACTGCCCAAAGGGCTGAGGCAATATTCTCTAAGCTTGCCCCTTAACTTGTCAAATCCGGTTTTTTGTTCGAAATTCTGTGGATATATCACGATGTTGTTTTGATTCACGTATGCTTAACGCAAAGGTAAGATAGAAATTTTAAATCCCCAGGGGAGTTAATTGTTGATGTGAAGATTAGGCTTTCATTTTCTTTCTTCTTATTAAAAAGAAAAGCAAGCTAGCCATTAAAACAACTATTATCCCGCCACCGGCATAAAATGACCACAAGGGTGTTTTATCCGGTATGTTAATGTTGGAGGTATCGCCTATGGCAACATAACCTGCCCAATAATGCGGATGGCCACGCAATTGATCGGCATTTTCGATGAAATTGACCTTGGCTTTTCGCAGGGCTTCGTCTTTTGCATATCCCTGGGCCAGGTACTTGTAGAACTGAGCCATGAGATCGGCGCTGGATTGATCCTGTGCAGGCCATAAGGTCATGATTATGCTGGGCACCCTGGCATATAGAAAACCGCGTGCCAGGCTCATAATACCTTCACCTTTTCGCAATTTACCCACGCCGGTGTTACAAGCACTTAAAACGGCCATATCGGCATTCAGCTCCATGTTGAAAAGTTCATAGGTGTTTAAAGCAGGGTCTTCATCATTATTTCTTGTATTGTCATCTTGGTAAAATACCAGTTTTGAGAACATAGGCTCTTCGTTATTGATAAGTGTGTGCATGGCAAGGTGAAGCACCGAATACTTTTGGGCACGTTTTTTAAAGTTTTTTTCAGTGGCTTTTTTGCCTTTAAATACATCGGCTTTGAAATTCTTCTTGATAAAATTCACCTCCTCAAAAACCCCCGGAATTGGTAATAAATATTCAATGTCATCGGTTTGTCGCATAATTTCCTTGGCTTTGATGGGGTTTTTAGCATCATATGAGGGAGCAAATGCAAGGATGTCTTTTGTGGCCTTGCTATCCCTTTCCAGCTCATGGAAGTAGAGCGTGGCATTACTGGCATAGCTCAAGGTGTAATCATTTACCAGGTAATCCAATCCGCGGTATTCCATTCGGGTGGTGTCGGCTTCCTGCTGTAGCAATACATCAAAGGAAATGAATCCCAGTTCATTATGGGGGATGAGCAACAGCTTTTTATGCTCAATCTTATCTTTTACAGGCTTTATTAGCTTGTTATACAGGTCATGAGCGGCAAATACGTAGTTGTTGTAATTTTGCTGGTCAAAATGATCCATACGGCTTACCATCAAGGCTTGTCTTACCTCACTGATGTTGTTGAAGAAGGTTGTATCGATGCTTGTTCGCTCTACATGGTATTCGGTTGGGGTTATCACAAATGTGAACAACAAGGTGTCGGCCAGATTGTACTCTACCAGCGCCTGATTTGTATCGAGCATTTGCCTGATTTCATTCACCTGCAACACTTCGGTTTTATATTTTAAGCGGTAATATTCTTCAAAATTATTTTCAAAGCGCGTGATCAGCTTTTCATATTGCTGGTTGTAATCGAATAGGCGACTTTTCCAAAGGTTAATGCGATCGTTATTGGGGTTTTCTTTTTGTTCCTCTTCGTGGATAAGCTTATTGTAGGAGGCAATATTTGCTTTAATGTTTTGCTCTTTTTGCCTGAGAGAATCGGGAATTCGTCCTATCTGCCTGGCTTCCACTTCGCGCATGTGGCTTAACAGAACGCTTGATTTGCTTTTTTCGGTAAATGTAAAGGCCTCTGCCAGGTATTTTTCGTTGTTGGTAGCTTTGTATAGCTCGAGTGAAACAAGAATGGTTTCATTATAAATATCTTCCTCATCGGCCGAAAGCATTATTTTGCTGTCTTCATTCAGAAAGGTATTCCTGATCTTTTCAATTAATTTTATGGTGAGTTTTAATGTTTCCTGGCTTTTTTCAGGTCGCGCAGGTCATGGCTTTTATGTTGATACAAGTTAAAAAACGCATTGCCTTTCTTCTGTAATGCATACAGCAGGTATTCATCGGCTTCCAGGTTTTGTAGCGAAGGATTTACAAAAACATCTTTTACATTAAAATCAACAACTA
>JAIPAP010000090.1 GCA_021740045.1 Bacteroidales bacterium | reverse complement strand
CAAATTGAGCGATTCTCGCTCACGGCCTGCCCCGATCCCGAAAACTTTCGGGACGGGGATAAAGAAATTGTAAGCTTTTGACCTGACCCATTCGTTGAAAAGCAACAAATTCTAAATCGGTCCCGATGCTTCGGGATAAGTAAAGCGATTTTTTCCCGATTAGTCGGGATTCAAATCGCTCAACTTAGGTAGAAGTTAAGCCTTTGCCTGAAAATTCTTAACATCCTGCATATGCATTTTACCATAATAAAGTTGGTTTGAAAATCGTAACAAATAATACCTTTGTGGTCAAAATCAATCAAAAATAAATATGTAGGATCTAAAAAATTGATAATGAAATGGCAGAAAACTTGACTTCGCAGCAGTTGATGGAATTGGAGGGAAAATATGGTGCACACAACTACCATCCACTACCAGTAGTCCTTTCAAAAGGAGAAGGCCCCTATGTTTGGGATGTTGAAGGTAAGAAATACTTCGACTTTCTTTCTGCTTACTCAGCAGTTAACCAGGGACATTGTCACCCGAAAATAGTGGATGCCCTGGTTGATCAGGCAAAAACACTAACACTTACATCACGTGCTTTTTACAATGATGCATTAGGCCCCTATGAGAAATACATTACCCACTATTTTGGTTATGACAAAATACTACCGATGAATTCCGGTGCCGAAGGTGATGAAACAGCTATTAAGTTGTGCCGAAAATGGGCTTATAAAAAGAAAGGCATTCCCGAAAATGAGGCGAAGATCATAGTAGCCGAAAACAATTTCCACGGCCGTACTATTTCTATCATATCAATGTCGACCGATCCGGATGCATATTCCAATTATGGTCCTTACACACCCGGTTTCATAACCATTCCATACAACGACCTTGATGCGTTGGCAAAGGCGCTGGAAGATCCGCATGTGGCCGGTTTTCTTGTTGAACCCATACAGGGCGAGGCCGGTGTTATGGTGCCCGATGAAGGTTACTTGTCAAAAGCCTACCAAATGTGTAAAGAACGTAATGTACTTTTCATTGCCGATGAAGTCCAAACCGGGATTGGTCGCACCGGAAAAATGCTGGCCTGCGATCATGAAAATGTACGCCCCGATGTGCTGATTCTTGGAAAAGCCATTTCAGGCGGGGTATACCCAATTTCTGCCGTTTTGGCCGATGATGATATCATGCTTGTAATAGAACCCGGCACCCACGGTTCAACCTTTGGCGGTAATCCGGTTGCTGCCCGGGTAGCTACGGCCGCTCTTAAAGTAATTAAAGAAGAAAACCTTGAGGAAAGAGCCGAAACCCTCGGTAAGATATTTCGTGAAGAATTGGAAAAGATCGACTCGCCGATGATTCAAACAGTGCGGGGAAAAGGCCTTTTGAATGCTGTGGTTATTAAACCGATTGAGGGAAATGAAGCCATGGATGTATGCCTGAAAATGGCTGAAAAAGGTGTTCTGGCTAAACCCACGCATGGTGATATAATTCGTTTTGCACCGCCATTGGTTATTAGCGAAGAACAACTGCGCGAAGCCTTAGGATTGATCAAGGAAGCAATTTTGTCTTTTCAGGTCGTGGGGCAGAGTGCATAATCATACACTTCGGCTTACAGCCGGTAATCATTAGTGAAAAATTATTAGACAAGAAAAAGCCGGGCAATTACGCACCGGCTTTTTCCAATTAACCATGAGAAAACAAACATTACTAGGCTGACGGCAAACAACAGATCTTGCCAGAATGCGTCTTATTTGACCGCATCCTTATATTTTTCATTTACAGCATCCCAGTTTATTACATTCCAGAATGCATCTACGTACTCGGGTCGACGGTTTTGGTACTTCAAGTAGTATGCATGTTCCCACACATCAATTCCGAGTACAGGAGTTCCTTTGCAATCGGACACATCCATCAGCGGATTGTCCTGGTTTGGGGTAGAACATATTTCGAGCTTCTTATTATCATCAACGATCAACCAAGCCCAGCCACTTCCAAAGCGGCCAAGTGCTGCTTTAGTGAATTGATCTTTAAAATCATCGAATGAACCGAAGGCACCATTGATCGCATTCCCAATCTCTTCGGAGGGGGTTCCGCCACCGTTGCCACTCATGATCTCCCAAAACAGGGCGTGGTTCCAGGTGCCTCCACCATTGTTCCTTACACCAACAGGATGCTTGCTTATTTCGGAAAATGTTTTATAGATGTCTTGATTTTCAAGATCAGTTCCTTTTATGGCATTCATAAGTTTGTTATAATAGCCCTGATGGTGCTTGGTATAGTGCAATTCCATGGTTTGTGCATCAATGTACGGCTCCAATGCATCGAAACCATACGGTAATTCAGGTAATTGCAGTTTATTTAGTTCTACGTTAAAGTTATGCATATCCTCCTTCTTATTTTTTAATATTGTTATCCTTATTTAGATTGTATAAAAATAACAATAGTTTTACAGGAATGTTTAAAGGAGGTAAGAATTATGAGGATTATTTTCTTAAAAATTTGTTAAATGAATTAATCGAAGATTAATGCAGTGAAATCATACCATTTGTGTTTTAGCCTTATTTTCTGGTTAGGATATATAATCCTTGAAATCATCCAGGGGTTCATCAAAATCGGGTGACATATATATATCTGTCCTTTAGCACAACCGAATTTTGGTTGCTCTTTCTCCATTTCTTTGTCTCGTTTTTTAAGAAGAAGATCACCAAACACATTAATAATGCCGCGGTTTTTTGAATGCGATTCTTTAAAACCTCGCAATCAACTTTACATTGAGTTGTCGTGGTGTTAAGTAATTCGGGACCGCATATTTACGATTGGCCACGTCAGTCACCCAAATATAGGAGATGGTATTGTTGATCTGTAGCAGGTTGAACACCTCGGCGCTAATCCAAAGGGATTCGAAATGCTTAAGAAAGTTATCGGGTTTCCAGTTGCTCTGTTCACCCAGCAGCATTTTCGAAAAGCCTATGTCAACTCTTCGATAAGCAGGGATGCGCAGGGTATGCTTGTACTTGGGCGAATCGGGTGGCCCGAATGGAAGACTGCTGCCATAAACCAGGTTCAGGTGCATTTTATAGGTTGGATTATTGGGCAGGTAATCCTGGAAAAACAGGCTAAAACTTATGCGCTGGTCGGTAGGGCGGGGGATGTATCCGGGCTCTACCCGGTTGCTGTCAACTATGGAATAATTGCTCCGGGCACTTGCCTGAACTGTTTCTCCGCCCTCGGTAATATATTCCCAGTAAAAATCATCTTTAATATCTTCCTGGGTTTGCATGATTGAAAGGCTGGCCCAAGATTCCACTCCTTTTACAAATTCACCGTTAACCTTCATGTCAATTCCGGTGGAGTATCCATGTGCCCGGTTTTCGGCTTGGTAACGAATGCGAACATTGTCTATTTCATAGGGGATAAGGTTATCGAGATGCTTGTAATAAACTTCCGTTACAAACTTGAATGGACGGTTCCAGGCCAGGAAGTTCCAGTCGCTTCCCATTACAAAATGTATTGACTTTTGGGCTTTCAGGTCGGTATTTACATTGCCTTCCTTGTCGCGGAGCTCACGGTAAAAGGGAGGCTGATAATAGTAGCCGGCTGAAAAACGGAACAACACATCTTTTTCCCAATTGGGTTTATATGAAACGGTGGCTCGGGGGCTAACCACTAATTGGTTGTTCAGGTCCCAGTAATGCGCCCGAACGCCGGCTGTAAGGTTGTATTTATTGTATTCGCCGTTGAGTTCAAAAGTGTTTTGAAAGTAACCTGTAACCCGGTTCGATTCAAGATTAACATCTGCTTGCACAAAATCGTTTAACCTCAGCTTATGGTCCGGCTGGGCTGCCGGATTGTTATACCCGATGGAATCGGTTGGGCGTGGCAGGGTATACCCGGCCGAGTCGATCAGGTTCCATTCCCGCACATCATCATCAATCAATTCATGCTGGTATTTAAGGCCCCACTGCCAATAATTTTTCTCCGTTTCCAATGAACCTTTGTGGGCCAAATTAAAAACCCGTACATTAAGGTCATTGCGGGCATGATCGAGATAGGTGCCTACGCCTTGGTTTTGAACAACCTCGCCAAATTCGTCATCCCCAAAATCGGTCTCAAGCCTTCCTATCCAGTATTGCCCTTGAACATCGTAGGTCTCCGTTTCGAGGCTTTGATAGGCCGAGGACGTTAAGCGCAACTCCAGTTCATCATAAGGCCTGTATGATGCTGATAAAGCTCCCATGTATGTATTGAACTCATCCACTTCTTTCCCGTCGAAATAAACCTTAAGCCTGAGCGCCTGGTTAAGAGTGCCGAAATCGGTTTCGCGGTTTTCGGGAACCAGCTCGTAATGGTTTCTGCCGTAATAGCCAAGGGCTGAAATTTCCAGCTTTGGCGTAAGTTCATAACGCAGCAGCGATTGAACATCGGAAAACGAAGGCCGGTATTCGCCTTCGGTTTGAAGGCTTTCTAAAATATATTGATTGGATTTTTGCCTTACACCCAAAAGGTATGAAAAACGCCCGTTGTTCGTAGCATCTTCCACATGCAATGAACCTCCTAACAAGCTCATAGCTGCAGAAGCCTTAAATTCGGCCGGTTTTTTATAGGTGATATCCAGCACTGACGACATCTTGTCGCCATATTTGGCATCAAAACCTCCGGCCGAAAACAGTACCGAGGAAACCAGGTCGGAATTCAAAAAACTCAATCCTTCTTGCCGGCCGGCCCTTATAAGGAATGGCCGGTATATTTCAATACCGTTTACGTATACCAGGTTTTCATCAAAATTACCGCCACGAACTGAGTATTGCGAACTAAGCTCATTTCTCGAAGATACCCCAGGCATGGTCTTAACAAGTGATTCGATGCTGCTGCCTGCGATTGAAGGAATAATGGTGGCAGACTTAGGGTTGATGCGAATAATGCTTTTATTCCGGACCTTCCGGTCTTCAACAATTACATCGGGAAGCATGGTGGCCGAAGTGACCATCACTTTATCAATCTGCTGTTTTTCGCCTGGCTTCAGGGTTAAATGTTCGAAAGTTTTTTTGTAACCTGTATAGGAATAGGCGATGGTGATCTTTTTACCGGCCGGTAATTTTAGTTCATAATAACCGGTTGAATCGGTTGAAGTGCCGGCATTACCGTCAACTACTGCAACATTGACCAGCTCAATCGGTTGCCCGTTATTATTGGTGATGGTTCCATAAACTATAGCTTTCTCTTGCGCGAAAAGAATTAAGTGACCCGGAAGAAGCAGTGTTAATAATAAAACTAGTTGTTTGCAATTCATTAGCGAAACGTCTCTATAAGTTTAGTTTGTTTTTCTAATCTTTCTCATCACGCTTAAATTCCCCGTTTTTCCAGGCTTTTATAAATTCGGCCCAGGCAAAAGGATTTAATAGCGAAATCGGCTGTGGCTGTCCTATATGATAAAGTTTGCTGGTTTGCTGGTTCATATAATTGGTATAATTCATGCTGCCATCCATCCCGTAATTCCGGACTCTTTCTTTCATTTCAGCTTTAGCCAGGTTCTTCCGGGCACGTTCCAAATCATCATCAGGAACGTCCAAATCCATGAAAGCCTGGACAAATTGTTCCTTGGTGGGCCAGGGATAAATTACTGTTTCATCAAGCGTTAAGGTGTCGGGCGACATTACTTTAATAAGCGAATAGCGATTGCTGGTAATGGTATCGGGGATCACATATTTGGACTTTTTATATCCCACTGCTGAAAACATGATGGTGTCATGCTCCTGGGCAACAAAGGAGAAAAAACCGTAATAATCGGTGCTGGTGCCCCGGTTGGTGTTTTTGATGATAATGTTGGTGAAAGGCACGGGATTGAGGCTATCGGCAGCTACTACCACCCCGGAAAACTGGATAAGGCCACTATTGCCCTCCTCCTGCCCGTTTGCCGGGAAAATTAAGGCTGTAATAAATAGTATAGTGAGCAGTGCTCTTATTCGCATTCGCGCCACATTTGATGATAAAATTATCTTTCTGAGTAAATATCAACGATATGGTTTTGTAATTATTTTCACTTGAGATAAGGATAAAAAAAATGCTGCCTTCACCGAAAGCAGCATGGAAAAAGTATGAAAATAAGTTTCAAGTTATTTCTTTAAGTAACCTTTTTCCCGGGCTTCTTTAATGCATGCGGTAATGCCTTTTTTATTGATGTTCCGCATTGCTTCAGTGGAAACACGCAGGGTGATCCAGCGATCCTCCTCGGGTAAATAGAATTTCTTCTGCTGCAAGTTAGGATAAAATTTGCGTTTGGTTTTCACATTCGAGTGTGATACCCTGTTTCCTACTGTTACCTTCTTACCAGTTAATTCGCATATTCGTGACATGGCTCTCCGTATTTCTGTTTACTGATTTCAAAATGGAGTGCAAAGAACGCTATTCTTTGTGAGATATTCAAATAAAATGGAAAAATTTTTCCTTTAAACATCACATTTTCAATAATTCCTTTCGAAGTATATCCAGCGCCATCAAAGCCGATTTCCGGATGTTTCGCTGGCGGTGTTCACCAAACTGAAATCTCTTGGCGATGAGGTTATCAGGAGTAGCAACTGCTATCCAGGTGGTTCCTACCGGCTTTTCGTCGGTGCCTCCTGTTGGGCCGGCAATACCGGAGATAGCTATGGAATAACCGGTATTGAGCTTTTGCCTGATGCCCAATGCCATCTCCTTTACCACCGGTTTGCTTACCGCTCCATGTTCTACCAGGGTTTTATGCGGCACCCCCAATTCCTGTTCTTTTACCTCATTGGAATAGGCTATTACCGATCCCTTATAATAATCGGAGCTTCCCGGAATGCCGGTGATCATTGAGGCAATATACCCACCGGTGCAGCTCTCGGCGGTGGAAAGCGTTTGCTTTTTACTTCGGAGCAACTCCCCCACAACTGCTTCCATGGAGTCATTATCATAGCCAAAGATCAAATCGGGGATATATTCATGTAGTTTTTTGATAACGTTGTTTAACCGGCTTTTCAGTTTCGCTTTATCTTTCCCGATGGCCGTTAACCGAAGCCTGACAATACCAGGTTGGGGCAAGTAAGCCAGCTTGATATTTTCGGGCAGGGAATCTTCCCAGGCGGCAATTTTTTGCGACAGGAATGATTCGCCCAAACCATGGGTCAATACCGTTTTATGAATGATGGTTTTGCCGTTGATCTTTTTTGTAATCCGGGGAATGATGAAATCGCTGACCATGGGCTTCATCTCATAAGGTACCCCGGGCATAGAAACTACGATCTTATCCTTTTTCTCGAACCACATGCCGGGCGCAGTTCCATTGGGATTTTGAATGGGTGTGCATTTAGCAGGGATTTCTGCTTGTTTTTTGTTCAAGGCGGTCATCTCATAGCCCCGTTGCCTGAAATGCCGCTCTACATTTTCATAGGCCTCCTGGTTAAATGTCATGTCCGAATTAAAATATTCGGCCAGGGTCTTTTTGGTAATGTCGTCTTTGGTTGGCCCTAGCCCTCCGGTCATTAGTACCAGGTCCACCCGTTGAATCGCTGCATCAAGTGTGTTCACAATATCATCATGCGTATCGGAAATGCTGGTGATCTGTTGGATATTCGCGCCGATCAAGTTCAGTTGCTGCGCCATCCAGGCTGAATTGGAATCGACCACCTGCCCGATCAATATTTCATCGCCTATGGTAATGATCTCTACTGTCATAAAGCTTAATTATGGTTGCAAAGGTAGTATAAGTAAAGGGTTATTCCAGTTCTTGTAACGGAAGTATTACCCTTAATGCCGTTTCCCAATCCTTTTTTTCTGCCAATAGTCTTTCACATTAATGAATATGGAAGCACCCAAAACTGCTATAAACACCAGGTAAGTGGCCGTATTAACAGTATCGGTTTGGAGTTCCAGGCCTGTTAAACGCTCTATTAAATATTCGATATAGGAATAGGGCAAGTCATAAACACCCAGTTGATGCAATACCTGCCAGTGCCAATCGGTAAGCGGGCAATAGCCGAAACCGTAAAACAATCCAAGCAGACCCCATGAGCCTCCTGTTAAAAGCAAGGTGATTAGGTTGTATATCCTGGTTTTCTTCCAAATCCAGCCAAATACATTGAACAGGATAAGTGCACTATGGAAGATCACAAAAAACTTATCGACTGCTTCATACCAGAGTTCCATGGCAATAAAGTTACGAAAATGCACGGGTTTATGATTATGCTTATTTTTGCCGTTTAATCAACAGAAAAATGAGTAATAAAACGTACCCTTCATCCGAGCTGATCCTTCATCCTGATGGTAGTATATATCATCTCAACATTAGGCCGGAACACCTTGCCGGAAATGTAATACTTGTCGGTGATCCTAAACGTGTAGATGAAATTTCAGCGAATTTCGATCATATTGAATTTAAAAACCAGAACCGGGAGATTAGCACGCATACCGGCACCTATAACGGCACAAGGATTACAGCCATGTCTACCGGGATGGGCACCGATAATATCGACATCGTGGTAAACGAATTGGATGCCCTGGTCAACATAGATTTGGATAACCGCGTTCAAAAAAGAGAAAAACAGTCTTTAAATCTTATTCGTATTGGGACTTCGGGAGCCTTACAAAAAGATATACCGGTAAATTCAGCTATAGTAGCGGTTTATGGTTTGGGAATGGACGGCTTGGCCTATTATTATGATGAATACCCCCATGCCGTGGATCAAGGGCTTACCCAAAGCTTCAAGAAATATATGAACTGGAAGCCAGAGCTGGCGCATCCCTATGGGGTGCCTGCTTCGGAAAAGCTATTGACCAAATTGGGAAAGGATATGATCAAAGGCATTACCTTGACTGCGCCCGGTTTTTACGGCCCCCAGGGACGTAATTTGCGGTTAACAACTTCATGGCCGGTTTTTTTCGAAAAAATCGCTGATTTCGAACATAATCACTTAAAGATTACTAACTTTGAAATGGAGACCTCGGCACTTTATGGACTTGGAAAAATGCTTGGGCATGACTCCATAACCATATGCATGGCTATAGCAAACCGTGAAACCGGTGAATATAGCCGCGATTACAAAGAACATATGGGAAAGTTAATAAAGGATGTATTGGATCGTTTAACCGGATAAATACAACATTGTTATATTGAATACCAACGATAGGAATAAAGAACTTACCGCCCTGATCAGGCTTTTGGACGAACCTGATAATGAAATGTTCGACCGGGTGAGGGATAAGATATATACTTTTGGAATGGATGCCATTCAACCCCTGGAAAATGCCTGGGAAAACACCTTCGATAACAAAACCCAGAAACGCATCGAAGACATTATCCATAAACTACAACTGGACCATTTATACCTCGAGCTCAACAACTGGGTTCATTTTGGATTCCGGAGCCTGTTAAAAGGTTTTATCCTGGTTAGCCGGTTTCAGTATCCCGATCTGGATGAAGATAAAATCCTTAGAGAGATCAACCAAATCAAAAGGGATGTTTGGCTGGAAGTGAATGAGCATCTTACGGCGCTTGAAAAGATTAAGATCATGAATCATGTGATCTATGATATGCACAACTTCAAATGGCACCGCAATGATATGCAGGCTCTTTCCACCATGTTTGCTAATAAAGTGCTCGAAACCCGCCGCGGCAATGCCATGTCGCTGGGGATTATATATATGTCGATAGCCCAGGATCTGCACATTCCGGTTTATGGCATCGATCTGCCGGAGCATTTTATCCTTGGCTATGCCCGCGAAAAATATGATGGTGGCGTTCCTTATGTGGATGAGAACGACATTCAGTTCTACATTAATCCCATGAACAAAGGAGCTGTTTTTACCCGCCGGGAGATCAATATTTTTATCAAACGATTGCGCCTCAAGCCCCAGCGTTCCTTTTTCTATCCTTGCGATAATACCGTTATTATTCGCCGCCTGATGGAAGAAATGATCTTTGCCTATGAAAAAGCCGGCATGAATGATAAGGTAAATGAGCTGGAGTGGCTGCTGCAGGCGGTGGAGTAGAAGGGGATAGGGTTGAAGGACTCCTTGCTTCATACCTTTGCCCCGGGTAATAGTGAAAGGAAAAAGGAGCATTATTTCATTCCCCTATAACCTGCAACTTCATGTGATCATTCCATATATTCCCTGATCAATAATACTCCGGGATCGAGCATCCACCTTTACACCTGAAATTTGAACCCTTTACCGGTTATAGGCTTCCCAAAAACGTTTTACATTATTTTCCACGCGCGAGGGTACATCGCTAACATCGGCTTTTTCGAACTTTTCGCCGGTGATCTTTTCGTACAATTCAATATAGCGCTCCGAAACCTGGTTTACAAATTCATCGGTCATTTCGGGGATCTGTTGCCCTTCCTTGCCGTGGAAGCCTTTTTCCATCAACCATTCACGAACAAATTCCTTGGATAGCTGTTTTTGAGGCAGTCCTTTTTCAAATCGTTCCCGGTACTCATCCAGGTAAAAATAACGGGATGAATCGGGGGTGTGGATCTCATCGATGAGGTATATCTTATTATCGAAAATCCCGAATTCATATTTGGTATCCACCAATATCAGTCCTTTATCTTCGGCCATTTGGGTTCCCCGTTCGAACAGGGCATAGGTATATTTTTCAAGCTTTTCATAATCTTGTTTTGATACCAGGTCATTGGCGATGATCTCATCTTTCGAAATGTCTTCATCATGCCCTTCGAGTGCTTTGGTGGTGGGGGTGATGATGGGTTTATCAAATTTCTGGTTTTCTTTCATGCCTTCGGGTAAAGTTTCGCCACATATTTCGCGTTTTCCGCTGCGGTACTCGCGCCAGGCATGGCCCGTAAGATAGCCCCTGATGACCATCTCCACCATGAACGGCTCGCATTTTCGCCCGAATGTCACCATGGGATCAGGCACGGCAATTTTCCAGTTCGGCACGATATCTTCAGTCGCATCGAGGGATTTAGCGGCGATTTGGTTTAAAACCTGACCCTTATAGGGGATGCCGCGGGGCAGCACTACATCGAATGCCGAAATGCGGTCGGTGGCCAACATCAGCAAATACTTATCCTCCAAATTGTATACATCTCTTACTTTACCACGGTATACATCCTTTTGACCTTCCAGGTCCAGCTTTGATTCAATAATTGCCTGATTCATCAATCACTGTTTTAAATTAAAGGTGCAAAGTTAATCAAGATAAACTTTTGTATGGATGTTAACCTTACAAAAACCAAAAGGTTCACTGCTTTATTCGCCTTCTTTACCGTATGCTTCAATGATCCTTGTAACCAGATGGTGGCGTACAATATCCCGCTCATCGAGTTTTATGAAATCGATCCCGTTAATTGCTTTCAGAATTTTGGTGGCATGGATCAAGCCGGATTTTTGGTTTTTCGGCAGGTCGATTTGAGTAATGTCTCCGGTGACAATAAACTTAGCCGATTTGCCCATCCTTGTCAGGAACATCTTCAACTGGCTCTCGGTGGTATTTTGGGCTTCGTCGAGGATGGCAAAGGCATGATCGAGGGTGCGACCCCGCATAAAGGCCAGGGGAGCAATTTCGATGGTGCCGTCTTCAAGGTAAGTCAAAAGGCGTTGGGTGGGGAGCATATCATGGAGTGCGTCGTAAAGGGGTTGCAGGTAGGGGTCTAGTTTATCGCGCAGGTCGCCCGGCAGGAAACCCAGGCTTTCACCGGCTTCAACAGCAGGACGAGCCAGGATAATGCGGCGCACTTCCTTACGCTTAAGCGCTCTTACAGCTAATGCTACCGCTGTGTAAGTCTTCCCTGTGCCGGCAGGGCCAATGGCAAAAAGCAAATCATTCTTATCGCTGCTTTTTACCATTTTTTGCTGGTTTACGGTCTGGGCTTTGATCAACATCCCATTGCGGCCATGTACCAACAAATTGGAATCGGAAGGTTCAGGAACTTCTTGTACCGACTCGGGGCTCATTATTTGCTGGATGTCGGTTTCGGTGATCCTGCCGAATTTATCAAAACTCAGCAATAACATCATAAATCGCTTTTCAAAGGTTATCACCTGGTTCTCATTGCCCATTACCTTAATTTCGTCTCCCCGGGCAATAATCTTAAGCTTGGGAAAATATTGCTTGATTAGCGAGATGTTTTTATCGTTGACACCAAAAATATCGACCGGATTGTAATCTTCAATGCTAATGGTTTTTTCTATCATACAGCTTCTTGCGTTTCCCTTCTTATCTTTTTACTAACAATTTGACAATCGTAATGCCGCATCTTTTAAAACGTTATTGTGCCACATGGGATTGTTTTCGAGTGTTAATGCCTCGTCAAATGTAGGCAATATTTACTAATTTTGACTGTTCGGAGAGTTTGAAAACAAATGTAGGAACCTTTTGACAAGCGTATAGTCCAGATGAACACGCCTTTAATCACAATAACAACCGATTGGGGAACCAAGGATCATTATGTTGCCGTGGTTAAAGGACGCATCATAAAAGCAGCACCCACTGCCCGTATTGTCGACATTAGTCATCAGATTGCTCCTTTCGACCTTAACCAGGCTGCCTTTGTGATCCGTAACAGTTATCATGAATTTCCCAAAGGCACCCTTCACATCCTGGCGGTAAATTCAGAGCCGTTTCCCGAACAGCCTTTTGTAGTGGTAAAAGCCGACGGTTATTTGTTTATTGGAACCGATAACGGAATATTTCCGTTATTTCTCAGGAATGAGCCCGAGGAGGTGGTTGAGATCGAGATTGATAAAACCATGAACCTGACCTTTCCGGGCCTTGATGTTTTTGCCCAGGTGGCTGTTACCCTGCTGAATGGCGCTCCCCTTGAGGAACTTGGTCATCACCGCGATACCTTATACCAACTAATAGCCCATCAACCGGTTACCAAGGGCAATTCCATTACCGGCCAGGTTATTTATATCGATAGCTATGAAAACCTTATTACCAACATTAGCAAGGATTTCTTTATGGAAGTTGCACAAGACCGTGCATTTGAGATTACCCTCCGTGGCACATACACGCTTAAAACCATCGAAAAAAGTTATGGCGATCTGGAAGAAGGACAGATCGTGGCAGTTTTTAATTCAAATAATTACCTTGAACTGGCTGTTAACCGTGGTAATGCAAAGGGTTTGTTGAACAGTGGCTTGTATTCAAAAGTTACGGTTGAGTTTTTTGAAAATGATTGAATCATTCTATCCTTTTGAAACACACCAAGGGCGCCTAAAAATCGTTAAGCCACTGGTGGTTGTTAAATTTTATCTATTTTAGCGCTCCGCAAAAAGAGGGTGATAGTATTATGTTTACATTGTTGAAGAAAGAAGTAAAGAGCTTCCTGAGTTCCCTCATCGGCTATATAGTTATAGTGGTGTTTTTGCTTATCAACGGGTTGTTCTTGTGGGTATTCCCCATGCAGTTCAACCTACTCGATTTTGGCTATGCCAGCCTTGATAACCTTTTTATGCTGGCGCCCTTTGTTTTTCTGTTTTTGATACCGGCTATCACCATGTCGTTTTTTGCCGATGAAAAACGCACCGGCACTATTGAGTTGCTTATGACCAAGCCCCTTTCCGATATGCAGGTGATCATGGCCAAATACCTGGCCGGATTGGCTTTGGTGGTGTTTGCACTGATTCCCACGCTCATTTATTACTATTCGGTTTACCGGCTGGGATTACCACCGGGCAACATTGACGTTGGCGGCACATGGGGGTCATATCTTGGATTACTGTTCCTGGGAGCAGGCTTTCTATCAATCGGGTTGTTTTCATCTTCGGTAACCAACAATCAGATCGTGGCCTTTTTGTTATCCCTGTTCCTGTGCGGGTTTGTATACATCGGTTTTGAATTCATTTATTCATTCAATCTTTTTGGCCCCATAGATCTGTTCATCCAGCAATTGGGCATTAGTGCACATTACTCTTCCATGAGCCGCGGGGTGATCGATTCCAGGGATGTCCTTTATTTCCTGAGCCTGATCGCCTTATTTTTATTGTTGACCAAAGTATCACTCGAAAGCCGCAAATGGTAGGATCATTTTGAATGAATAGCAATATGAGCGAGAAAAAGAAGAAAAATATCAAACGAGAAAATATCTTTCAACTGCTATTAAGTATTGTCATCATCATCTTATTGAATGTTATCGGATCCTATTGGTATACACGTTTCGATTTAACTTCCGAGAACCGCTATTCCCTCTCCGATGCCACTAAAGAAATGGTTGAAGAGCTGGATGATATTGTATACTTCAAAGTATACCTCGAAGGAGAATTCCCGGCCGGTTTCAAACGCTTGCGCAATGAAACCCGCGAGATGCTGAATGAGTTCCGGGCCTATAATAACAACATACAATATGAATTTATCGACCCCTCGGCTCAAGACACAGAAGAGGAGCGGCGTAAAGTTTATGAGCAGCTGGTGAGGCAAGGGCTAAATCCAACCGATCTGCAGGTTAGGGATAAAGGGGGACAATCGCAGCAAATTGTCTTTCCGGGTGCTTTGGTGTCTTATAAAAATAAGACCTTGCCACTTGAATTGCTTCAATCGCAGCAAGGCAAACCACCTCAGGAAGTGCTCAACAATTCCATTCAGGAGCTTGAGTATAACATTGCCAATGTAATTCAAAAGCTGGTTATCGATAGCAAACCCAAAGTGGCTTTTATAACGGGTCATGGTGAATTGGCAAAAAATTACGTTGAAGACGTTACCAACGCCCTGGGCGAATATTACCAGGTGGAACGGGTTAAAACGGCTGGAAAGATCTACAGTCTTGCCGAGCGCGACACCGTTAATGAAGCCACGGGTGAAATGGCCGTTCGAAATAAGTTCGAAGCCATCATTATTGCCCAGCCCGATTCGGCTTTTTCAGAGAAGGATAAATACATCATCGACCAATTCCTGATGCGGGGTGGAAAAGCATTGTGGCTGATCGATCCGGTTCATGCCACCATGGATAGCCTCCAGCGCTCAGGCGAAACCGTGGCTGTGGCAAAAGAAATGAACCTGAACGATCAATTGTTCAAATATGGGGTGAGGTTGAATGACAACCTAGTTTTAGATTTAAATGCACTTCCCATCCCCATCGTGACCGGCCGCATGGGAAATCAGCCCAAGCAGGAGTTTTTACCCTGGTACTTTTTCCCCATACTAAATCCCAGTAGCGATCATCCCATCGTGAAGAACCTGAATGCCATTAAAAGCGAATTTATCAGCAGCCTCGATACCATCGGGCAGCCCAATATCAAGAAAACCTTTTTACTTCACACTTCTAATTATACGCAGGTAAGAGAGGCGCCGGTTTATGTGTCGCTGCAACTAATGCAAAATCCGCCGGATGAAAGGGCCTATACCGACCCGCCACAGCCGGTGGCCGTATTGCTTGAAGGTGTTTTCGAATCCTTGTACCGGAACCGCATCGCTAAGGAAATAAAGGAAAATGAAGCCTTTGGTTTCAGGGAAATGAGCGATACCACTAAAATGATCGTAGTAGCCGATGGCGACATCATTAAAAACCAATTGCATTATTCCAAAGGTTATCCCTTGCCCCTGGGTTATGATCAATACACCCGACGCACGTTCGGTAACAAGGATTTTATCCTTAATGCCATGAATTACCTGGTAGAAGAGTCAGGGTTGGTTACGGTACGTTCGAAGGATTTTCGTTTGCGGATGCTCGATAAAACCAAGGTTCAGCAGGAAAAGTTACAATGGCAACTCATCAATACCATAATTCCGGTTATGCTCGTTGTTATTTTCGGTTTGATCCAAACTTATGTTAGAAGAAGAAAATATACTAAACCCGTTGAACGAAAACGACAATAACTAAATACAGGCTAAAACATGAAGAAAAGTACGATAGTCATTACAGCCATAGCAGTGTTATTAGGCATATTAGCCATCTATCTCGTTTCGAGTCGCAGTGACACCACAATTTCGAAAAAGCACAGCGACTTTGCCATCGAAGATACTGCAACGGTTACCAAGATCTATATTACCGACAAGGATAATAATGAAATTACGCTCGACCGGGGTGAGACCGGTTCCTGGAAAGTAAACGGAAAATATAATGTCCGAACGGATGCCATGGAGCTCATGCTGAATACCATTCATAAAATAAAGGTGCAGCGGCCCGTTCCGAAGGCAGCTCATAACACTATTGTGAAATTGCTGGCCGCCCGCTCGAAAAAGGTAGAGATCTATAAAAATGCCCACCGGGTCAGTTTATCGGACAATCTGAAGTTTTTCCCTTACGAAAAACTGGCTAAAACCTATTATGTAGGGCAGGCAACGCAAACCAATACAGGAACGTACATGCTCCTTGAAGGCTCGGAAACCCCGTTCATAACCTACATTCCAAGTTTCCGGGGTTTTCTATCAACACGTTTTACCACCGATGTTGCCGACTGGCGCGACCCGGCCATTTTCCGTAAGGAAATGGACGAGATTAAATCATTAAACCTTCGCTTTAATGAAAACCCGGATGAATCATTCAAAGTGGAACAGGTTAAGCAAGGTGAGTTCAAGTTGTATGACTTAACAAAGAACCGTAAGATCAGGTATTATGATACCCTGCGGATGTATGATTTGATGACCTCCTTTAAAAACATCAGCTTCGAATCGGTATTGAATGATAAAATGAAACAGGAAAAATACGATTCCATCCTTTCGAGCAAGCCCTTTCATAAAATTACACTTACGGATATGAATGGCGAGCAGCAAACAGTTAAGACCTATCATCGCCCGGCGCCTGCCGGCGAAACCGATCATAAAGGAAACCCGGTGAAGTATGACCGCGACCGTATGTATGCCCTGATTAATGACGGACAGGATTTTGTGTTGATACAGTTTTACGTGTTTGATAAGATACTGCATCCGTTGTCGTACTACGCGGGAGAGTAAGGAGAAGGGATTGGAGAGTGGAGAATGTAGAGTGGAGAATTGAGCTCATAGCAGAGGTTATCCTGGCGTATCGGGCTTGTTGGCTTTGTGGAGAGGGGATTTGAATTAAGAATTAAGAATTAAGAATTTTGAGTTTAGAATTTTGAAGTAGGGGATGCGATAATTAAGCGGGATAATTGGCCTTAGCCGTTTCAAAGTATGCATGATATGAAGGCTTGACCGGTATGGCAAGGCCTCGTTGCAAACGA
>JAIPAP010000089.1 GCA_021740045.1 Bacteroidales bacterium | reverse complement strand
TTATAACATCAATGCCCAGTCAGCAGGTACTAAGCAAACCACCGCCGGCACCCATTTCAACTTTGAAGGTGGCAATGCCGCCGACCCGGTTTATACGCTTTATATCAAGCCCGGCGAAGGCCTTGAAACTGGTGATGAAATAGCCGCTTATGCCGGTGGCAAAATGGTGGGCGCCACCACTATCACCTCCACAGGTTTCACCGCCAATGATATGGCGATCTTCAGCACCCTGCATGCGGGTCGCGGTTATGAGGCCGGTGAGGCGATTGAGTTGGTGATGTGGGATCAGAGCGCCGGTATTGAAAAAGGACTTTCCTTTACCCCGGAAGCATCTTATGGGGATGCCTACACCGGCCATACCTATCCGGAAGGCGACGGCCGCTATAGCATTGCCAAGGCAACTGCCATGCAGGCCGGCCTGGACAGCGGCGAAGGCATGAGCTTTAAAGTATACCCCAATCCGGCAGATGATCATATTAAGGTTGAAAGCAATCAGCCGGCAATGCTGACCATAACCGGTACCAATGGTCAAACTATAATGAAGAAGCAAGTAAGCATTGAAAAGCAAAATATTGATATAAGTGAACTTCCTGCCGGTATTTATACCATCAGGATGATAACTGAAAATCAAACCGAAAACCATAAACTGATCGTTCGATAAATCACGTATTATTTGGGGTCGTGATTGGGCAGCGGGGCTTATGGCCTCGCTGCTTTTTTCATGCTTATTATGAAATCCAAGGTGCCATCCGGATTTAATTTGAGTGTTGTTCGGGCGAGAGATTTTATAGCGATTTTCAGTTTATCCGGGTAGTTCTGATTTAATGATACGATAATTATAGCTTTGCACGTTAGTTGTTTAAATATACGATAGCAATCTATACGTGTATTTGGTAATGATATAGAAAACCTCTATCTTTACGGTCTTTTAGCGAACTAACTGATGAAAAGACGATGAATTCAAGACATGTAGCATTAACGTTTTTCAGCCTATCAAATCTTGCAACCATGAACATCAAAACCTATATAGTCCGGGTCATGGGGATTATGTTCTTAATCTTCGCTCTTCTTATTCCAGGCTGGGTATCGGGTCAAAATTTTCAGCAAAATAAGAATATAGCCTTTGAGAAGTTAAAACGACAAACCGAAATATACTACGGTACCAGTGATAAACTGGTAAACGGGTATATATATCTTCCGATTGACCGGCGCATCGATGGCCATCCTTATTATGTCCCGCCTGCTAAAACTATGGAGAAACTATACGGTAGAAGGATGAAGAATCCAAAGGATAAGCAATTGACCAACGTTTGGCGCAGCGGTTCGGTCACTATCCATGGTGAAAAATTTGCCAATCAAAAGCTTAAATATAATATCGAGGTCGATGATCTTATCCTGAAAGCCCAATTGTCAGGTGGAGCACAAAAACTGATTAGAATTAACAGCGCCCGTGTTGATTCGTTCAGAATTGCAGGTCATCTGTTTGTGCACTCGAGGAACTACTTTCCCACCGATAGCATAAGGACTTATTTTGAGTTGGTATATACCGGTGAAAACACTTTTCTATCGCGCTATTCCAAGGAGTTTATCAAACAATTCAATGATCTGTCTCCCCGTGGAAAATATGGAGGACTTGAAACCTGGCATTACCTGCTAACTGCGGATGGTGCAAAAAAAGTGGATCGCCGCAGCAAATTCCTGAATAACTTTGATGATCATCGCCGGAAAATTAGAAGGTTTTTGCGGCGTAACGACATCAGATACCGCAAGGCTACACCTTCGGAACTAAATAAACTCATGAACTATATCAATCAGCTTACAACTAACAGCAATGAGGAATAAGATACTAATCCCGACGCTATTTTTTCTATTCATCTGCGGATGGATCAATGCCCAGGAAAAGCCGGTAACCATAGGCGCCGAATATGACGGACTGAACTGGAGCCAATTTGTCAAACAGGTTGAAAGCACATATGATGTGAGGTTTTTTTATCAACCCGACAGTATTCCCGAGCTTACCCTGAGCATTAAAAAGGATAGTATTAAGCTTCTTACCGCACTTCAAACTAACCTTGCTCCTTTCAACATAAAAGTAAGTGTTGATGGACAAAACAATTATTTCATTCTAAAAAACCGGCATTGGGATACGCATTTGGCAGATGCTTTCTTTTATGCTCCTATTGAAGCTAAGGAGGAAAGTCCGGGGGAAGATACCACATCTCAAAAAAAGAAACAAACTGAATACCTGAGCACACACAAGGATTATATCCATAAAACGGTGGTTGTTGGGTCGCGCAAGAAGGGCTATGGAAAACCAGGCGCTATAATACGCGGAAGAATTGTTAGCTCCGAAGATAATCAGCCCATCCCCATGGCTACCTTGCAAATTGAGGAAACAAATACTTATGCTACCACAAATGAGGAGGGCTATTACAAAATCAGGGTTAAAAAGGGCAAGTACACCCTTGCGGTTAACAGCATCGGGAGGCATGAGAAAAAGTTCAAGATGAATGTGTTATCCGATGGCCGGTTGGATATCTCACTCGATACCAAAATGTTTATGCTCGACGAAGCAGTCATCACCTCAGGTAAGCATCATAATGTGAGAAGTACCCAAATGGGTTTTGAAAAGATCACCCCCAAACGGATCAAAGATATTCCGGTGGTATTGGGGGAAAAAGACCTGGTTAAGGTAGCCTTATTATTACCGGGCATACAAACGGTAGGAGAGGCCTCCTCGGGGTTTAACGTGCGCGGAAGCCCTGTTGATCAAAACTTATTTTATATCGACGATGTGCCGGTTTACAATGTATCGCATCTTTTTGGGTTTTTCTCGGCCTTTAATTCCGATGCAGTTAGTGAATTCTCATTGTATAAGAGCAATATCCCTATTGAATATGGTGGAAGGCTTTCATCCATTTTCGATGTGGAAGCTAGAACCGGTGATTTCGAGAAATTTTCTGCCCGTGGCGGTATTAGTCCGATAACCAGCCGTATATTGGTGGAAGGTCCGATAAAGAAAAATAAAAGCAGTTATATGATCGGTTTGCGGTCAACTTATTCGGATTGGATACTCAAACAGGTAAAAGATCCCGACATTAGAAACAGTAGCGCCTTTTTTGCTGATGCCGTGGCCAATTTTTCATTCAATCCTGATAAAAACAATTCCGTTAGCATTTTTGCTTATGGCAGCATGGATGATGCCGAACTGGCTATCGGAACCCGGAATAAGTATTCAAACAAAGGCGCTTCGGTCCATTGGAAACATAAATTCAGCCCAAGGCATCAGGCAAATTTCAAGCTTGTGAACAGCAATTACAGTTTTGAAGAGGAAAATGACGAGATTGCTTATAAAGCCAACAAGCAATCCTTTGAATTGAATCATTCGGAAGTAAAGGCCGATATGAATTTCGATATAAGCGAAACCTTCACCTTGAATTATGGCGTGAATTCCATTTATTACCAACTGGATCAAGGTGAGTTGCTTCCATTGTTCCCCGAATCGCTTATTGAAGAAAAATCATTTGAGCCGGAACAGGGCATTGAGAACAGCCTATACCTGGGTGCCGACTGGAAACTTTCAGATAAATTTGATATTAGCGGAGGACTTCGCTATACCATGTATTCATACCTGGGTCCTAAAACCGTGTACAATTATCTTGATGGATTCCCCAGAGAGCGGCAGAATATTACGGATACGCTTGCTTTTGGCTCCAACGAAAACATTAAAACCTATAATAGCCTCGATTTCAGGATGGGTGCTAAATATATGTTCAATGAGGATTTTTCGGTTAAAGCCAGTTTCAACCGGCTGCATCAGTACATGTTTTTGCTTTCCAACACGGTATCGGTTTCACCCACGGATAAGTGGAAATTGGTTGATCAGCATATAGAGCCTATGGTTGGCGATCAGTATTCGGTAGGGTTGTATCATAATTTCCTGCATAACTTGCTGGAAACTTCGGTGGAAGCTTATTACAAAAAGGTTGATAACCTTGTGGAATATGAAGACGGCGCTGAGTTGCAGGCTAACGAAACCCCGGAGGCTGAGATCGTGCAGGGGGATTTGGATGCCTGGGGAATCGAATTTATGCTGAAAAAACCCGATGGTAAATTGAACGGTTGGATCAACTACACCTATTCTAACACCTCGGTTTTGGTGAATAATCCGGTAACCGGTGAAAATAATAATTTCGGATTGGCATATCCGGCCAATTACGATAAGCCCCATGCCCTCAACCTGGTGCTTAATTATAAATTGTCGCGCAGGATCAGTTTCTCGACCAATGTGGTTTATTCCACGGGTCGCCCCATAACCTATCCTACGGCTATTTATTTCCAGGATGACACCGAAGTGACCAATTTTTCGCTGCGCAACGAATACCGCTTGCCCGGTTATTTCAGGGCTGATTTATCAATTAATGTAGAAGGGAATCTGAAGAAAGAAAAATTTGCTCATGGGTCATGGGCTATCTCATTCTATAACATCACAGGCCGGAAGAATGCTTATTCGGTATATTTCAGGAATGAAGACGGCCGGATAAAGGGCTATAAATTGTCGATCTTTGGTACAGTGATCCCTTCCATTACGTACAATTTTAAACTAGGTAATTATGAAGATTAAAAACTTCATCCTTATAACGGTTATCTCATTGGCGGTGCTAACAGCATGCCGGGATGAGTTCCTGCCGGAGGTGACCAAATACGAAAACCTGTTGGTGGTTGATGGAATGATCACCAATGACCCCGGACCTTATTCCGTTGAGCTGTCGTTATCATCAAAGGTGGATAATCCCCATTATATTCCCTATACCGGTTGCGATGTGACTATACATGAAAAGGGAGGCGTATCCGAGCAACTTATTGAGTATGAACAGGGGGTATATAAAACCTCTCCCGATGGTATACGGGGAATGGTGGGTAATGAATATAAATTAAGCATCAAAACTCCTGAGGGCAAGCAATATGAATCGGATTACCAAAAGCTGAGGGATCCCATTGCCATCGATTCTATTTATCATAAGTTGAAACGCCAGAAAACCACCGACTATGATCATGACTTGGTGGGGTACCAGTTTTATGTGAACACCGAAACCGGTAACCGCCCTGGAAATTATTTCCTCTGGCAATTGGAGGAAACTTATGAATATAATGCCAATTATAAGATTGAATACATTTTCGACGGAAGCATTAGTTCGATGGGCAATTCGGATACCGTGTATACCTGCTGGAAAACCCAAAAGGTGAATGATTTTTTTGTAGCTGAAACAGCCAGCTTATCCACCAGCCATATCAGCGATTATCCGCTGCATTACGTGACCACACAAACCAAGCAATTACAGGTGAAATATAGCTTGTTGGCCAATCAATTGATTATTAATGAAGATGCTTATCAATTCTGGAAACAGGTAAAAGACCAGGTTTCGGAGGAGAGCTATTTGTTCTCAAAACAGCCCTTTCAAATAAGGGGTAATATTCGTAATGCGAAGAATGAGCAGGAACCGGTATTGGGCTACTTTACCGTGGCAGGCTCGAGCAAGAAAAGGATTTATGCCGATAGTCCACGGGGTGTTGAATTTTATTACATGGATTGTTACGCCGATCCTGATCTGCGGGCCCTGGGGTACATTCCTCCCTCGGAATATCCTGTGTATTTAACTATTGCCGATGGTGGACCTGCCATTGCCCCGGAACCTTGTTTTGACTGTACCTTTTTTGGCGGCAAGCTCACTAAACCCGATTTTTGGCCCAATTAATCACTTAACGAAGATGAACAATAAAAATATGGATAACCGGATAAATATAAAGTTATACTTATTCACAGCAGTTATTTGCTTCCTGATAGCATTTGCAGCCCCGGCACAAGATGTTGCTTTAAGGTCAAATAAAGGTACCGGGGTACAAGAAAAGATCACTTTGCATACCGATCGCAGCCTTTACCTCACCGGTGAAAAAATTTGGTTCCGGGCTGATTATCTCTTAAATGAGCAATATGCAAAAAACCAGTTGAGCAATATTCTGTATGTTGAATTGCTAAATATGGATCAAAATCCGGCAGTGCAAAAGAAGTTCGAGATAAGAAGGGGCACGGCACATGGTATGATCCAGATTCCCGGTGAAGTACGTTCGGGTCATTATCTGTTGCGGGCATATACACGGTTTCAGCGGAATTTTTCCTCTCAGGCTTATGAATACCTGCCCTTAGAGATCATCAATCCCGGTAATCCACCAAAAAGGCTTAACCGGCCCGATTCACAACTGATCACCATTTACCCCGAAGGCGGTAAGCTAATTGAAGGCATACCAACAAATGTGGTTTTTAAGATCAAAGGTGACCTTTTACGCAGAGCCGATAGTGTAATTATAACCGATCAAAAAGATAGTGTATGGGCTGTTCCGGATATGCTTGAAAACGGCTTGGGCATGGCCGGCATCATCGCTGATGACAGCATTAAACTGATGTTGAAAATAGTATTAACAACCGGCGATACGGTAATAAAGCATTTCCCGGATATTCTTCAGCAAGGAATAAGTGTTCGTAGTAATTCGGAAGAAAACTACATTCGTTACCACATAAGGGATAATGATGATCAGAATGATCCTGGGCAGAAACTGGAGATTTGGTCGGAGGAAGGAAGACGGCTAAATAGCATTATGGTGCATAATGGATCATTGCAAATAGAAAAAGCTGATCTTCAACCGGGGATTAATTATCTTGCTTTGCGCCGTAATGATGGGAGTATCGATCATATTACCCCTTTCATTAATCCTTATGCTTATCAAAAGATTCAAATCGAAGGCTTGAGCGGTAAATACACAAGCAGGGAGTTAGTTGATTTAAGCGTTGAAATGGATGCTACCGGGGCAGGCAATTTTACGGGTTCGGTTGCCGTGATCCGAAAAGGAACCATGGGAAACAGGGGTGATGCTTTGCTGTTGCCTCAACATGTGATAGCAAATCCTTTACTTATTGAAGGATATTTGCATAATTATCCGGTTACAGGTCCACTAATGGCAAAGCAACTCAATATGGTTTCCATTTTGCTCGAAAAGCAGGTGAATCAAACAGCTTTCAAAAAAAAGCTGAAAACATGGCCATTGGGTGATCTCGATTTTTTGCCGGAAGTCAGGGGTGTAAGTTTATCAGGCCTTGTGAGAAATACCAAAACCGGCCAGCCTGTGGAAGGAGCCAGGGTATATGCTTCGGTACTTTTTAATAATCCACAGATCCACATTTTCAATACCGGTAAGGATGGCGGTTTTACCTTTTCACTAAACGACCTTGACGGGATGCAGGATGTTTATATTAGTCCGGCTGTGGAAAACGATAAAGGCCGGCAAGAAGTTTTAATCGATAATGACTTTTCCAGTAAGCATCCCGGATTGAATCCTTCATTGTTGAAACTACGCCTGGATGAGCGGGATTTCCTGGAAGAACTCATTGTAAACCGAAAGGTGCGCGAAAACTTTTATTTTAACGGAATAACCCCCGAAACTAAAGATCAGCAGCAGGTGCCTTTATTTGGCGAAGAGCGGCTAACGGTAAAAATGGAAGATTACATCGACCTTAAAGATATGAAAGAGGTTTTTAAGGAGATTGTGCCCTATATGAAGACCATAACGCACAGAGGCGAAACGGAACTGCAGGTAATTAGTGAGAATAATTACATTTTACCCGGCAAGCCGTTGATGCTGGTGGATAATGTGCCCATTTTCGACGCCGGGGAAATTATGAATATGCATCCGTCGCAAATAGATAAGATCGAGGTTATTAACCAGGCATACCAGGTAGGCGATCATTCGGTGAATGGAATCATAACCATTACCACCAAAACCGAAAATTTCGGGGGTGTGAAGGCACCCGAAGCAGCTATATTTGCCGAATATCAGGCCATTGCTGAAAAATCGGAGTACCGTCCTATGGACTATGACCGCCATGAAGCAAAAGCCTCCGTTCCCGAATTCCGTACAGTTTTATATTGGAATCACGAGCTTACAATTGATGGTGAAAAAGCTGAAATATCATTTTATACCTCCGACCGTCGTGGTGAATATGAGATTATTGTAAGGGGGATGACTAACGATGGGCAATATGTATACGGTAAAGAAAGTTTTGTGGTGGAATAGATTGCCTTGACTCAAAACTTGATTTCTATGGCCGTTTCATAAACGCGGTAAATACCCGAAGGAGTTTTTGCATAATCTATATCCAATACGATTTTATTCATTCCTGCAAAAGAATAACTTAAACCACCTATGATCGAGTGGTTCCGGGTAGTGGTGAATCCATCATAGGTAAAATTATCATAACGGCCAAATATTGCTATTTCGCTTTTAGGATCTTTAAGTTCCACAAAGAATGAATATCCATCGGAGCGGAGTGCGGTATAATCCTTATCGATGTAAGTGCCTGCAGCATTTCCCTTACTCGAATAATATTGTCCGGTTAAAACGGCATAAGGGCTTTGGTAGGATATAAATGCGTGATTCAGGAAAAAATCAGGGTTTTCAGGGATATTCCCCTTGCCATAGGCGAAATTATAACTCAACTGCAAGCCCGGAAAAGATGAAGGCAATGGCCTTATCGACAGGCGGCCTTCAAACGTCTTGTTTTTGTTTTCCTCTATGTCGTGATAACCGCTTCCATTGTATATTCCCAACACGATGCTGCCATATTTTCCGGGAAAATCTTCGTTCACTTTCTCCCGGTAATTTTTTCCTATCATTCCGCCTAAGAGACTTACGTAAGTAATGCCGAAATCAGCCGAATTGATCAAACGGTTTCTTTCCAGGAACATCTTCCCTTGCACGCGGTAACGATTAATATCCTGCTCGAAATCAATCCATGGACGGTGCACCAACCCCAATTCTACATAAGAATGTTTGAAAATGTCCATTCCGGGAGGAGAAAGTTTCAGGTAACAATATTTTAGTCGCATCTCGATATTACCGGCATCGCTACCTTCTTTATCCAATGTTATATCCTGGGTAAACCTCACTGAAATGTTAGGATTAATACTTTTTTTAAAGGTAATGTAACCTCTTTTCAGGGTAAAAGCGTTGGCTGATCCCGTGGGATTTTCAAGGTGTTGGTAACCAAGAAACCATTGTCCGCTAAAAGTAACATCATTAAGGGCCCTGGAAATGAAATTAGCACTGTCGCTACTTGGTTGACCCTTCAACGTATACATCTGGAATACAAGAAAAATAATCAGTAAGGTACAAAGTCCGTCTTTGGTCTTCATGGTATATTAACTTTAATATTTACAGAGGCTTTTGATGTTATATTGATATAAATAAGATTTGGATCCATTGTGGTACTATTGAATGATAAACTTTTCATAATAAACATGTTCATCAGTTTTTACCTGTAAAAAGTAAATACCTCCGGGTAATGAGGCTGCATTCCATGTAAATTCATAATCGCCGGAATTACTGTTTACGGGATTAAAATTTTTGAGCCGGTACCCATTACTATTCATAATGGCTAAGCTAAAAGTTGAAATTTTTTTGCTTTTTATAATGATCTTTGCTTTAGTACTTACCGGATTGGGAGTAATTTGGATAAAGGGTTTTTCAGAATCCAACGCTGAGGTCCCAGCATTCGTGAAGATTTCACTCATCACGTTGCCGGTGGCATATTCCGTGTCCACATCGAGTAAATGGGCAGCCGTAACAGCTACATCAGGAATACGGCGATATTGGTTCGATACAAAATCTTTATTGATATTTGGTCCTAACGCCAGCATCATAATATGCCGGCAACCTTCACATCCGCATCCATGCCCGCTGAATCCCCCGTGCTGATCATCATGACGCCCATGATCATTGGTTACCAGCATAGTGGTGTTATTCATATATTGGGGGTTGCTTTGGATTTCAGTCCAGATATCATTTACCAAAATGTCGGCATTTTCAATAGCCGAAATATATTCATCCCAATTCCCCGAATGACCGGCATGATCAACACCGGCCAGGTATATCCACATCAACTGAGGGTGTTCTTGCTGCATGGCATTGATGGCGTTTTCGGTCACATCATTATCGGTAGAGCCGGAGCTGACGAAGGTTGGCCAGTAGTCTGGCCCAAATGATTGATCAAAGCTTGGCAACCAAAGGGATGAGATATGTTTTAATACGTAATAACATTCATTTTGGGATGCGTATCGATGTTTGCGGTAATATTCAAATATACTGGGTTTTACGGCATATTGAGTCGAATGGCCGTTGTAGGTTGTGTCCACGGTTTTGGTCCAGGTGCCACACCAGAGGGCCGGTATAGCCCGTGAGGTATAAGTTATGGAATCATTATAAAAAGCATCGATTATGGTTCCCTCCTTTGATAATTGATCCATATGGGGGATATAGCTTCGTTCAGCATCCCCGAATGTCTCGCTGTAGCGGGCTCCATCAATGACAACAATAACCACATTGTTATCATATTGACCAAACCCTGAAATGCTGGTAAGAATCAGAGTAAGTAGGAATAAGCTCTTGAAATACAGGTTTCTCATGATCAATAAATTTAGTTTTACAAGCCATTGTTTAGCTCACTATCACATATTCGGACAAAAATAAGGAAAATACAGATCAACACCCAAAACCCCGTTAAGGCTTAACCGGGAATGATTTTATTCATAATATTATGCTGATCCAATATTTTACAAATGACCCATATCTTTCGCAGGGACTTTTTTCAGCCCAAAACATTTGGTGTTCAAAAGCGATATTGGAATATATCGTGCCCTACGGCATTTGGGTCTTCATGCCGACTGGATTCTACCAATATTTTGTCCCTAACGGGACATGGGTTCATGCATAATTCGTTTTCCGATTAGATTGCCAAACAATTTGATAAAAACAGATGTATTTTTTTTATCGGGTAGAAAAGCCCGTTAGGGCTTATATATTGGTAGATAAACGAGATGCAGTTTTTTCTTCGTCCTGTAGGGACGAAATATTGGATGTTATTTTAATAAAAATGTTAATTTTACAAAAATGTGGAATTGAGGATATTTGAGATTTAATTATCCTGAATTATTGCTAAGCTCACTTTGTACCCTAACAATCAATTCCTTTTGTAGCAAATAAAAACCAGGAGAAGCATCATAAGAAGGTTGGCTTTGTTGAGGAATATAAGCAGATACTTGATAAATTCGAAGTAGAATATGATGAACGCTATATCTTTAAAGCTGTGCTATGAATATATCGTGCCCTACGGCATTTGGGTTTTTGTGCTAGCTGGATTTTTTCCAATTTTTTAATGTGAAAATAAATTTCTATTTTAGACCCTGATATTTATAATACACAAATTGTTTTAGCTATGGGTTTAAGCATTCACTACAGCGGCAGCCTTAAAAACCCGGGTTTGCTTCCCGACCTCATCAATGAGGTTAAAGAGGTGGCAGAAGTTCACAAATGGGAATACCACACTTTTGAAGAAAAATTCCCGGAAGGTACATTTGAAAAAAAGACCTTTAATGATTCGGTTTATGGCATGATTCTCAACATCAAAAACTGTGATCCGGTGTGCATTAGTTTTTTGTCAAACGGTCGGATGAGCAGTCCTTTTCATCTTGAGAATTATGGTTCAGCGGGTTATCCGGATGAAGACAATAACATCTATCAATTGGCAACAAAAACGCAATACGCCGGTGTTGAAGCTCATAAAACAATCGTTAATCTCTTCAGGCACCTTGCCAGGAATTACTTTAAGGATTTTGAAATGCTGGATGAGGGTTATTACTGGGAAACGGGTGATGAGGAAAAACTCCAGCAACAATTTGATTTGTATAATGATCTGGTCAATCGCTTTGCCAATACCTTTAAAACAAATCCAATAAAGGAAGGGGAGACGATGCAGGAATACATTGAGCGAATATTTAATCGCGTTAACAAGGATAAAGACCAATCCGTATGAACAAAACAACCCCAAAAAGCTATTAATACCATGGGGGACAAAACGCAGGAAAGATGTATATCGCCCAAAGTTTTACAGGTTGGGGTGGTATTGGGCAGTTTAATAAATAAACCATCAAAGAACCAACCATCATAAATAGTTAACATGAAAAAACAAGTATTTCATTTATTTTTAATGATCGTCCTTATCGCAGCAGGTATTGCAAGCTGCGATAAAAACGATGAATCCGATAAAAAAGCCGAATCCCAGTTAGTAGTTACACCTGATACGCTAAAAATGAATGACGACGAGCAGGGAAAACTTATATTATCGGTGGAGCCTCCAAGAGATGTGGAGTGGAAGGTTACCTCACAACCCTCCTGGCTGGAATTCTCATCTTTTTCGGGGATGATTAAGTCACCGTCGGCTGAATTGGAGATAACACCTCGTCGTGAAGGTCTGGATGCAAGAACATATGAGGGATCAATTCAAATTATCACCAATAAAGCCGGCGTAGCTGTAATACCGGTGGAATTGTACATGGAAGCCCACCCAAAAGTAGCTCTTGATCCTGAATCATTGGAGTTTCCCGCCGGTATGGAGCAGCAAAGAATAACCATATTCAATACCGGCACCGGTTACCTTGAATGGGAGTGGGAAAATCAATTAACCTGGCTGACATTTAGCCGTGAAACCGGAACTGTGGGGCCAGGATACAATACCTGGGTACAGGCAGCAGTATCGCGCGAGGATTTGCCCCTTGGTACTGAACAGGGGCAGGTGATTCTTAAAACCAATTCGGAAAATGGTGATGTGGTTATGGATGTAAGTATGGAAGTGCCACCAATAACTAGTTTGGTATTTATGCCTGATCGATTGGAATTTGATTATTTCGAGAATCAAAAAACGCTTTATATCAAAAATGAAGGGAATACCGTAATAGATTGGTCAATTGATAATGGAAATGATTACCTGAGCTTTAATCCAACTGCGGGCTCATTACCGGTAGATGATTCCATTGCTATTAATGCTGAGGTTGACAGATCGAGCTTGATTACGAAGAAGTATATAACCAAGATTTATTTTCAAACCGGTGAAGATCCGATCAGGCTTCCTATTATAGTTGACCATCATAAAGATAATAAATGGCATATTGAAGGACAGATCATCGATGCCGAATACGACCGGAATAATGACGTAGTTGTGGCCATATCAGAGAACCCTTATGAAATTCGAAGCTTCGATCCGATCGCGGAGCAAATAGATTCTTTAGCACTTGAGCAGGAACCAATGTGCATTTCAGTCAGTCAGGATGGAAATTATGCTGCTATTGGTCATGATAAGGTGGTTTCCTATATCAACCTGAATACAATGGAATTAATCGGGGAATATAGCATATCAGCAGAAGCTGATGATATTATTTTGGCCCCAAACAATTGGGTTTATGTTTTTCGCCAATATGGGTTCAATTATCAGGTTATATGCCTGGATTTGTCAACAGGAAGTGAAACTTTGAGTACAGGACAATCCATTGATAACGATTCCAAGGCAAAATTACACCCTTCCGGTGATTTTATCTACGTAACTGATCATCAATCAGGCTATTCCAATCTTTATAAATTCGATATCACCAATGGTACAGCCGAATTTTTGTATGAATCCCCCGATTATGGCGAGTATACATTTGGTAGCGACCTATGGATAAGTGAAGACGGACTGCGGTTGTATACTCAAAGCCGTAATATTTTTTATTCATCTACCGATCCTTACATTGACATGACATACTACGGTCAGTTCCAGGTAGAAGGAAATATGTATGTTGCTTCATTGGACCATAGCAATTACGCCGGAAAAGTTTTTGTGCTTCCAACAAAAGGTCCTAATTATGACCCGGAAAACGAATTTTTAATTTATGAGGATGTATACTTTTCATATGAAGGCACTAAAAATTTGTCGGATTTTATAATACCCGATGGACAAGGTGGAGGTGATTTGTATGAGGCAAAGGGGCATTACGGCTTTTTTAACCGGACAGGAACAAGATTCTTTGTCCTTGTTGAAATTGAAGCGACATGGATGGACCGCTGGGCCATTGAAAGCTTTGAGGTAAACTAATTAGGCTATGTGATAAATGTTCCTGTGTTCACAAATGCATCTCCTTAGCATGGAGAAATAAATTTGTTTCCGCTGCAGAATAAGTCCAATAATGGCCGAGGCTAGCAGCAGGAAGGTAAGGACTTCGACTAGCAACCTGATTAAATCGAATTCATATATCCAGCCTTCGAACCAATCTCATAAGGTTCTTCACCCGAAGTCCTGATCAGGTAGTTATTTTTCTCTAATGATGAATCTATTGCCAATTCAACTCTTAGAAACAAGAAAGGCCGCCACAAAAGTGACGGCCCGTCGGAGCTAATTGAGAAGGAAACACCTCCTCCACTGCACAATATGGGTTATTCTTTCATTACCATTCCGCTGGGGAAACTGGCGTCGACATTGCTCATCATGTCGTAAGTCTGATGATCGGTAGCATCGCCGGGTACCATGCCTACCAGCGGTTTAAAGGCAAATGGCTTGGGACTGTTGTCGGGGCTGGGTTCTATGGATACCACCACAGTCATGCCTGATAGATCAGTGGGGAATGACAAGCCTGATGGTGCATTCATAACATAATCCTCACCGGGGAAGGGTGGTCCGGAGCCATCGCTGCCACTATACGGTGCGCTGTTATCAGCTTCATCCACCATGGTGAAGGTGCCTGAAGTCACCGGGGTGCCGTCAACAACAGCCCAGCCTTCGTATGCCCAGCCCGAAGGAAGTTCGGGGAGCTCGAGGGTGGCCATAGGTGAACCTCCCGAGGGATCGAGGAACCAAATACCACTGAGTTCATCATCGGTGGTTTCGGTAGTGGGGGTTGCCAAAATGTATTCGCCGCCAACATTGGCAAAGTCATTTCCTAGAGCGGCACCATGGCTGACACTTAGCTGGGCTTCGCTGCCTGAAAACGCCCCGCCCAGTATCTTAATGGAACTGGGAGCGGGATCGTTATCAGGTACAGGTTCTACCGAAAGCACAAAGTCTGTAGCCATGTCGAGTTTTTCAGCATCAACATCAAATGTAGTTTGCGAGAGATTGCCATCGGCATCCACTGTAAATTTTCCTGTGCTAACGGGACCTTCATTGGTAATGATCCAGCCCTCGTACTTTTCATCATCAGCCGATGGGGCCAGATTGTTAAAATTAAGGCTTATGCTTTTTTGCATATCCATGTTTTCGTCTTCATCGTCATCTTTATCGCAGGCCGTTAGAAAAACCAACGGTGCTAAAAGCATTGCGATCATTTTCAGTTTAGTCTTCATAATTACCTCCTGTTTTATCATTTAACTTATGATGCAAAACTAGAGGCCGGATGTCACGAAAATATCACAGATGTTTAAAGCTTATCTAACATTCAAGTCCGGTAATTGAAGGAAGAATTCTAAAGGTGTTTTCAACCGGTAAGCTTTGGCCAGACGAAAAACATAGACTATTATAAAAGTTATCTCATTTTTAGCTAACTTTTACTTCACATTCGGATAAACCAGTACTCCTGATCCATTCATCTTCACCAGGTAACCCTCTCCGGGCCTGGCATCACCTATGTTATTGATCCAGTTTGGCCCGATCTTGCGAAGCATGTTTCCATCTTCGTTCCTGATAAAATCCAGGTTGTTATCGATAATGGAATTAAAGGCCTGCAGGGCATCCATTGGCTCGGTGAGAAGATAGGGTGCAAAATTAAAGCCGGCATTCAAAGTTATGGGCGTTGCTTGATTTACATAATCTCCCTGCATACTCAGATTATCCGGGTCATTCATCCGGAACAGGTAAGCACCGGTGGTACTCCAATCGCCAATATTATTGATCCATTCCGATCCTATCTGTTGCACCGTATTTCCATTTTCGTCCCTGATAAAATCAAGGTTACCGAGTATATCTTGTGTAACATAAAGCATATCCGGGTTATCAGGTATAAAATAGGAAGACACAAAATTATAGCCCTGGGCCAGTTCTATATTTTGAGACGAAAAAGGCATAGCACACAGTGCGTTTGAAGGCCCCGATTCTTCCGACCATTCGGTGCTTTGGGTGATGTAATAGCAATACTGAGTTCCACCCTCCAGGGCGGTATCGGTGTATACGGTATCATGAAGCTCCTCAGCTACTAGTGTTCCGTCAGCATAATATACGTTATATACTGTATCAAAGAGATGGACAGTGTTTTTGCCAGATCTAATTTCCCCAAGAAAATTCTCATCAACCTTTAACGTATTTCCGGTGGGTGATCCGGTTCCGTATTCCCAGGTCAGGGTAACCGACTCAAAACCGGGTTCAGCGCTCAGCAGGTTCGGCACAAGCGTATTGCTTACGTTACAAACAAAGCCGTCGATTTCAGCACCACCTTTAAAATCACCGATTAGCGTTAGTTCTGCTGTGTTCTTATCGCAATAATATAATTTACCATCGCCATTTTCGAGATAGGCTGCAATGTAAAGATTTCCCGTTGCTTTATCAAATGCTGCATCCTGCGCATTCAGGCAGCTAATTCCAAGGCTTCCTACTAAAGTGGCCTGACCGGTTTCAGGATCGAAGGAATACAAATTATCGTCCGTTCCCTCGCTTACCGAATGACCGTAAATGCCTCCGTATCCGTCACATGCCAGTGAAATAATCGTTCTGCCTGCATTATGAGCACCTATCAGGGTTGTTGAGCCACCAAATGGTGATACGGCATATAAATTTCCATCGCCAACACCATACATCGTACTTGAGCTTTCATCATAAGCCAGCCCATGCATGGTAATACCTGTGCTGCCAACCTCCTGCATGCTGCCTCCTGCGGTACTGATCATGTAGATCGTGCCGGTCCCGTATTCAATTCCAAACCATTGCGCAAAAGCCTGGCATGCACTCGAAATATAATGTTCACTGGGGGTAGGTGAAATAAGATTAAGGTTTTGCGGATTGCTTGCATCAAACCAAACCGGTCCTTCATCCAGCGCTCCGCTTGGATCATATACATTGTAGCCATATACGATATTAAGCGGTTCAACATCGATATCTTTGCTCAAACAATCATTTTCCGGGTTTTCATCACCCTCGAGTTCAGTGCAGCATTCAACCGTATACATGCCACCAACGGCATTCCACGGATCAAATTCCACCTGGGAGGTTTCCATGTAGCCTAGTTCGCTAACAGTTTTTGTGGATGAATAACCCGAATCGCCAATTGTTATGGTAACATTGAAGGTTTGAGTAGTCGTGCCGTTGTTTTTAACAGTGGATTTTGGAATCTTTATACCGCTGTAACCCGCATATATATCGATGCTTAGGGTCATTACCTCGTTGGTATAAGTGGAGCAATCGGCCATGCCGACCTCTTCGCCGGTGGGTTCTTCACCATTCATTCCATCTTCAAATATCACATTACCTTCATTATCATAAATGATGTAGGAACACTCATTACAAAAATTCCCACAGTTAAACTCCGCTTCGAGCAATTGCCCTGTGTTGACCGCAAATTCTTCTGTTTCAGGCCCGCT
>JAIPAP010000088.1 GCA_021740045.1 Bacteroidales bacterium | reverse complement strand
ACCTTCTACCTTCTACCTTCTACCTTCTACCTTCTACCTTCTACCTTCTACCTTCTACCTTCTACCTTCTACCTTCTACCTTCTACCTTCTACCTTCTACCCTCTCACTAAAACACCTGTTTCGCGATCTCCCTGATGTTATCACTTCTTCCCAATGTATAGTAGTGCACGGCCGGAACGCCAAATTTTATCAGCTCCTTGCTTTGGGCTGTGGCCCATTCGGTGCCAACATGGCGGGCTTCATCATTGGTTTTGCATTTCTTGAGCTCACTCACGAGCTCATCGGGGATGTTCACCCAAAAGGTCTGCGGTACCAGGTTGAGATCGGAGATCTTGGTGATGGGCTTTAAGCCGGGAATAATGGGTACATTGATATCGTATTCCCGGCAGCGTTTTACAAAATCGAAGTAATATTGATTATTGAAAAAAAGCTGGGTTACAATGTATTCGGCGCCCAAATCGATCTTGTGCTTGAGGTTAAGCATATCGGTCTCTAAATTGGGCGACTCGATGTGCTTTTCGGGATAGCCTGCAACCCCCACACAAAAATCGGTAGGTGTGGCATTGGTGATCTCGTGCAGGTATTTACCTTTGTTCATGTTGACGATCTGCTCCACCAACTCACTGGCGTAGCGGTGACCACCCTGCTCGGGCTTAAACGAGCGGCGGCCTTTCTGGATGTCGCCACGAAGGGCCAAAACATTATTAATGCCCAGGAAGTGCAAGTCTATGAGGGCATCTTCGGTGTCTTCACGGGTAAAACCACCGCAGATAAGGTGAGGAACCACCGGGATATCGTATTTATACTTAATGGCAGCAGCAATGGCCACGGTTCCGGGCCGTTTGCGGATGATGTGTTTTTCCAGCAGATTATCCGAGCGCTCCTTGTAAAAGACTTCCTGTTGGTGATAGGTGATGTTGATGTAGGCCGGATTGAATTCCACCAGCGGATCCACAGCCTTATATATTTCGCTGATGTTCTTACCCTTGAGCGGCGGCAAAAGTTCGAAGGTAAACAAGGGCTTATCCGCTTTCCTGATGCTGTCTATTACCTTTTCTGACATATTATTTATAATTTATATTTTCCACATTTTGCTGGAGCAGATTTGTAATCCGCTCCTTATCATTACTGCGTTGGCCGGATTGCAAATCCTGCCTGGCTGGGGGGGGTTATAGCTCTCCAGTCTTTAATAACCTCATCCCCTAACCCCTTATCCAAATTGGAGAAGGGGAACCTCCGCTCCGGCTACTCTCTATACTCTAAGCCCTTTGCTCTTTGCTCTTTGCTCTACGCTCCATGCTCTGCGCCCTATGCCACCGCAACACTAGTAATTCAGGTTTTTCGGCAAATACCGCTCTATGGTTTCCATATCAAGGCCCTTGCGGGCGGCGTAGTCATCCACCTGGTCCTTTCCTATCCTTCCCACATCGAAATAATGGGAATGCGGATGCATGAAATAATAACCGCTTACCGATGCTGCCGGGGTCATCATAAAGCTTTCCGTTAACTCTATGCCCGAACGCTTTTTGGGATCGAGAAGTTCAAACAGTTTCTGCTTTTCCGAATGATCGGGCAGGGAGGGATAGCCCACCGCCGGTCGTATGCCCTGGTATTTCTCCTTCAATAAGGTATTCAGATCGGCATGTTCCTCAGGGGAGTAGCCCCAGTAGTGCTTACGAACATCTTCGTGCAACTTCTCAGCAAAGGCCTCGGCAAAGCGATCAGCCAGGATGCTGGTCATAATGGCTTTGTAATCATCTTTTTCGGCCTTAAATCGCTCCACTGCTTCCTCATTGCCAATACCGGCCGTTACGGCAAAAAAGCCCATGTAATCTTTGTGGCCATAACCTTCGGGCATTACAAAATCCGAAAGGGCCATATTGGGCGTTTCACCTTTCTTCTGCTGGTTACGCAGGAAATTAAAGACGGTGAAAGGCACCTGATCGTCTTCATTGCGATACACGATGATATCATCGCCCCGAGCTTCCACCGGATAAAAGCCGAAAATGCCATTGGCTCTCAACATTTTTTCAGCTATGATCTCATCCAGCATCTTTTGGGTATCTTCAAACAATCGTTTGGCATCATCACCTTTAATGGGATCGTCGAAGATCTTGGGATATTTGCCCCGCAGGTCCCAGGCATAGAAATAAAACGTCCAGTCGATGTATTTTCGCAACTCTTCCAGTGAATAATCTTCCATGCGTTTGATCCCCGTGAATTGCGGCTTTACAATATCAATGCGGTTCCAATCCACCTCGGGCCCATTAGCCCTTGCCTCGTCCAGGCTCAGGTATTCTTTTTCACTTTTTCGGGCTTCGAATTTTTTCCGCACTTTTTCATATTCCCGGGCGATCTTGTCCACATAAGCCGGCTTTTGCCTTTTGTTCATCAGGTTATTGGTTACCCCCACGCTTTGGGAAGCGTCCTTAACATGGATTACCGGATGCTCATAATTGGGGGCGATCTTCACCGCCGTATGGTCTTTCGAAGTGGTTGCTCCACCTATCAGCAAGGGCAGGCTCATGCTACGCTTCTGCATCTCAGCTGCCACATTTTCCATCTCCAGCAGCGAAGGTGTGATCAATCCGCTCAGGCCAATAATATCAGCCTTCTCTTCAATAGCTGTATCCAAAATCTTTTCCGTAGGAACCATCACGCCCAAATCGACGATCTCGTAATTATTACAGGAAAGCACCACCTTTACGATATTCTTCCCGATGTCGTGCACATCGCCTTTTACGGTAGCCAGCACGATCTTTCCAGCAGTCTGTGTTTCGCCACCGGCCGCCAGCTCTTCCTCCAGGTAAGGCTGTAGATAGCCCACAGCCTTCTTCATCACCCTTGCCGATTTCACCACCTGCGGAAGGAACATCTTACCGCTTCCAAAAAGCTCCCCTACCCGGTCCATTCCTTTCATCAAAGGTCCTTCGATGATCTTAATGATGGAATCATAGGCATTCCGGGCCTCTTCTGCATCTTCCAAAACATATTTATCGATGCCCTTCACCAGGGAATATTCCAGGCGGTCTTTCAGCATATAGGTACGCCATTCCTGCTCCTGCTTGCTTTCCTTACCCTTATCCCTTACTTTGTCGGCAAAGGCGATCATACGTTCGGTGGCATCCTTGCGGCGGTTGAGCACCACATCTTCGGACAGCTTGCGCAGATCCTCGGGGATATCATCATAAACCCCCAACAGGGCCGGATTCACAATACCCATATCCATTCCGGCCTTTACGGCATGATACAGAAAAACCGAATGCATGGCCTCCCGCACCGGATTGTTACCGCGGAAGGAAAAGGAAAGGTTGCTCACCCCACCGCTAATCTTAACATGGGGCAAGTTATGCTTGATCCAGCGGGTAGCCTGCAGGTAATCGACGGCATAATTGCGGTGCTCGTCCATGCCCGTGGCAATAGCCAGGATATTGGGATCGAAAATAATATCCCCGGCAGGGAAACCGGCCTTTTCCACCAACAAGTGATAGCAACGTTGGGCAATATCGATCTTGCGCTGATATTCAGCAGCCTGTCCCTCCTCATCGAACAACATCACCACGACGGCAGCCCCTATCTTCTGCAGAAATTTGGCTTTCTTAATAAAATCTTCTTCCCCGTCTTTCAGGCTGATGGAGTTTACAATGGGCTTACCCGGAACACATTTCACCCCGGCCTTTACCACTTCCCAGTCGCTGCTGTCGACCATTACCGGTACTTTGGCGATGTCGGGCTCGGCCATGGCCAGGTTAAGAAAAGACGTCATTGCCTTGACCCCTTCCAGCATGGCATCATCCATACACACATCGATGATCATGGCACCATTTTCGATCTGATGGCGGGCCACATCAAGCGCCTCCTCAAAATTCTCTTCCCGGATGAGCCGGGCAAAACGCTTCGATCCTGCCACATTGGTTCGTTCGCCTATGTTCACGAAATTTTTATCCGATGAAACCGTAAGCGGTTCCAGTCCGGCCAGCTTCAAGTGCTTGCTCAAATGTGGAACGGGGCGTGGCTGATGTTGCCGTGCCAGCTCAGCAATCTGCCTTACATGTTCGGCCGTGGTTCCACAACAGCCCCCAATGATGTTGACCCACCCCTCTTCCAGGTATTCCTTCAAAATGGAAGTCATCTCGGCAGCGGTTTGCTCGTATTCGCCAAACTGGTTGGGCAGCCCGGCATTGGGATGCACACTAACCGGAAAAGCTTCAATAGCCGAAAGTTCCTTCATAAAGGGCTTCAGCTGACTGGCCCCGAAAGCGCAGTTCAGGCCCACACTCAACAAATCGGCATGGCGCACCGAATTATAAAAAGCTTCCACCGTTTGCCCGATAAGGGTTCGTCCGCTGGGATCGGTCACGGTTCCCGAAAGCATCACCGGGATGTCCTTGCCGCTTTCCTCCTTCACTTCAGAAACGGCATACAGGGCTGCCTTGCAATTGAGGGTATCGAACACCGTTTCGATAAGCAACAAATCCACGCCGCCATCAATAAGGGCATTAGCTGCCTCGGCATAGGTCTCTACCAGTTCATCAAAACCGATGCTGCGGGCGCCGGGCTTGCTCACATCCTGCGAAATGGAAGCCGTTTTGTTGGTAGGCCCCAGCACGCCGGCCACAAAACGCCGTTCACCGGGATTATCCTTCATAAACTCATTTACACTTTCTACCGCCAGTCGTGCCGCCTCACGGTTGAGCTCGGGCACCAGCTCTTCCATGTCATAATCCGCCTGACTTACCTTATTGGCATTAAAGGTATTGGTCTCGATTATATCCGCCCCGGCTTGCAAATACCCCATATGGACTTTTTTGACAATATCAGGCCTGGTAAGACAAAGCAGGTCGTTGTTGCCTTTTACTTTTTGCTCCAGGTAATTGAAGAGTTTACCCCGGAAGTCTTCCTCCGTCAGCTTGTACTTTTGCAGTTCGGTGCCCATGGCACCATCCAGCACTAAAATCCGTTCTCTCAGTATATCTTTTATCATAACACATTAATTTTCAAAACCATCATTATTATCCAATGCTTCACCACATCTTCTGCACACGCTATGGAAACCCTTGATGGGCCCATAATCGTTATTCAGCCATGACGAGCAATACAAGCTCAGCACATGCTAAACACGTGATGCATAGTCGATTTATTAAGTTTCGGGTGAAGTTCCGGCTTTTGCGGAACGTCAGGGAAAGCGGGTAAAAAGGTCTTTCTCGTTTTCATGTTTCTAATTTTGATTTATAATTCCCTTTTGGGTTAGGTATTAGCACCTTGTGCTGTGCACCGGTTGCTAGAGCTTCGCAGAGCCTAATCTCTCCACTCTTCTGTATAAATCAACCCGGAGTTTAATGCGGCCAAACAAGCCTTCCGGGATGAAGTCTCCCTATTGTAACATAGGGATGGGTGTTTTGTTGGGGCAAAGATAGGGAAAATTTTTGGAAGAAGGGGGGAAAAGAATGGAGAATGGAGAATGGAGAGTGGAGAATGTAGGGTTGTGCAGCTATTTCAATCTTCATCAATCTTTTAAGCTTTTGGAAAGTGTATGAATTTAGAATTAAGAACAACTGAATTTAGAATTTAGAATTGCCGGGAGCTGATGTGAGTGGAGAGTGGGGAATGGAGAGTGGGGAATGGAGAGTGGAGATTGGAGAGTGGAGAATGGAGAGTGGAGAATGTAGGGTTGTGCAGCTATTTCAATCTTCATCAATCTTCATCAATCTTTTAAGCTTTTGGAAAGTGTATGAATTTAGAATTAAGAATAACTGAATTTTGAATTGTCGGGAACTAATGTGAGTGGAGATTGGGTAGTGGGGATTGGAGATTGTAGATTTTAGATTGGAGATTGGGGTGCCGATAGCGAATGGGAGGAGATTAGAGAAGAACCCGCTACCAACTATTTATCCGCCTCATGAAAGGAGGCGGGCCAGCTACCAGCTACGAGCTATCCCAATCAGAATCAATCTTATTGGACGTATTAACAAGCATGCTTAGGGTTTTAAGAACAACAATAACAGATGTTCGCACATCGCTGGCTGGCGCGCGATTGCATCGCGTGCCTTGGTATTTCGCTTGTCTTCGACGAGGATAAGTTTCCTCATTTTTCCACTTTTTTCTCAAAGTCATTAGATATCTTTCACCTAATAATCGGGGTTTCTCCTATTTCCATTAGGATTTCATTGAGCATGCTTACCGAGAAATATCTTTCATTTGCTAACCATTTTTGAAAAAGTGGTTTGATACTGGATATATAGCCTTCAGATTTGGCCTTGATCAACAAACCAATAGAACCAATGCAATTTACATCCAAGGATTCGGATATTGTCCTAGCCTTATAGTCATCAACCAAAAGAAAATCCGCATTAAGTTCCTTGTAAAGTATAACCGATTCGGATTCACCATAATCCATTATAACTGATAAATAATTGTATGTATTAATTGAGGTTACATGCTTTTTAAGCATTCTTAGCATTTTTTTATCCATCCATAAATAATCATGTTTTATCAGCTCATGCCAAACAGCATCAGTTATATACAGATCACCGAATATCTTTTCTATAAGGTGAATTTGTTGAATAATCCCTAGAGAAATAAGAGCACTGGTGTCAGCGATAACGATCTTCACTGCTATATATCCTTGATTTTATTAAAATCTGCAAGCACCTGATCAAGTTCAATTTTAGATACCGGTATTTTGTTTTTGGCTAGTACTTTTTCGAACTCATATCGGCTAAGGCCCGAAAGCTGTGTAGCTTTGCCAATGGTTAATTTTCCCTCCTGGAAAAGCACCATGGCAATAGCAGTTTTAAAATGAACTTTTATTTCCTGCTCCGATTTATTTAAAGTTATCAATAAATCAGATGGTATATCAAGGGTTATGTTGATATTTTTCATATTCCTCTTTTTCTCAAAGTTATTAAATATCTTTCACCTACAAGTCCATATCGTTTATTATTTTGATAACGAACAGAGCTTATCCGGAATTTTAACCAGGACTAATTCACCCAAGGAGGATGAGAAAAGATTTTATAACCTAAGGTTACAAATTGTGGCCTCAAAACCGGAATATGCAATAATGCAATTGCCAGAAGCGTATTCTTTCAGAAATTCAAATTTGTCATACTTTTGCGGGCTGCAAAAAGAAAGAGGAATATGCATATTAATCGAATTATAACAGGACTTATCGTTATATTGATCGTACAATCCTGTGCAAGCACCAAGCTTGTGGATGAAGGTGAAACAGCCTACCAACAAGGCAATTACCAAACGGCGCTGGAAAAATGGGAAGAGGTTATAAAGGAAAAAGAACAAAAACTGGAAAAGGTAGATTCCAGTTTGTATTACAAAGCCGGTATGGCGGCATGGGAACTGGACCGTACCGCCAAGGCACGGCAATACCTGGAATCGGCTGATGAGACCGGTTATGCATCGCCCGAAATGTACCGCCTGCTGGCCGGAATGTATAACAACATCGATAACCTCACCCTGGAGATTGATGCCCTGGAAAGCTACCACAAGAACTACCCGGAAGGGGAACATATCGACAGCCTGAACAAGCGCTTGTTTGAAACCTTCATGGAAAGCGAGCAATGGAACAAAGCCGAAGCCCTGTGGCCGGAGCTTGAAGAACAGGCCAAAACAAAGCTGGAAATGCAAAAAGCCTACTTCACGGTAAACAAAGCGCTTGATAATGATGAACACTGCGACCGGCTTGCCAATCAAATACTGGAAAAGGACCCCGAACACCTGCCGGCCCTGGAATGGAATGCCATCAAATATTTCGAAAAGGCCGACAATCTATACATTAAGGTAATGAAAGCCTACGACGAAAAGCGAACCCGAGAGAACTACAACAAACTGCTTAAAGCCTGGGACGTCATCTGGCCCGATTTCGAAACCGCACGCGATTATTTCAAAAGGCTCTACAAACTCAACCCCAAACCCGAATACGCCACCTATTTAGGCCATATTTACAAGCGGATGGATAAAGAGCAAAAAGCGGAGTATTGGTATAAGCAGGCGGAGAAGGGGGGATAGGGGTTTCAAACTGAAATCTAATCAAACCGCTACACGAATGGGTAGTGCAGTATAGTATTCATTCTATATTTTCCCGTGCTTCTAAATTCCCTCTCACTTCCATTCCACTATCACGAAAAATTGATGATTGTTTATTGCTATTTACAACACAGGGCTTAATTGTAAGAGCTTGTTTGATGAAAATGCTCCTAAAGCCTGAAAGGCTTTAAGATCACAGCCCTGGGCATCGCCCAGGGTAAGGTGATGCTGTATGAACTATCACCCTGAAAGGGTGAGACTTTTCAGGCCTTGGTGTTCAAGGGCACCGGGTTCTTGAAGCATGCAGGTGATGTTGGATTTTGATCTGGCTGAATTGTATGGTGTTGAGACAAAAGTCTTAAAACAACAAGTAAGGCGAAATAGTGAGAGATTTCCAGGAGATTTCTTCTTTCAATTATCAGAAGATGAATTTGATAGTTTGAGGTCACAAATTGTGACCTCAAAGAAAGGAGGTGTCAGATATGCTCCATTTGCTTTCACAGAACAGGGCAAAAAGCTATGCTCTCTAGCATTCTAAATTATTATTTCATTTGTCAATTAATTATATGCGTATATTCAATAACTTTGAAGTTTTACGGAACAAGAACTACTATGCCCGGAAATAAAAATGCCATAATAAGATACCAAGCACTGGACAGATGTTTTAGAAACCCCGGTCGGAAATATTTTATCAATGACCTGATCAATGCCTGTAATGAGGCTTTGAAGGATGTTGACCCAAACTCTACAGGAGTTAAAAGAAGGCAGATATTTGAAGATATTAAATTTATGGAGGACTCCAGGGGTTATCAGGCCCCTGTTGAACGATACCGGGAGAATCGGAAAGTTTATTATAGATATTCGGATTTAAGCTTCTCCATCAACAACCAACCTTTAAATGAGCAGGAGGCCCAGCAATTGAAAGAAGCCTTGACGACCCTGGGAAGGTTCAAGGGGATGCCACAGTTTAAATGGATTGAAGAAATCGTTACCCGGCTGGAACAAAGCTTTAATTTAAAAACCGAAAAACAAATCGTTAGTTTTGATGATAATCCTTATTTGCAAGGCCTTGAACATATAAATGAGTTATATAACGCCATCATCAACCGGCAGGTATTATCCATCACCTATTGTCCGTTTAAACGGGATTCAAGCATTGAATTCATCATTCATCCCTATCATCTCAAGCAATATAATAATCGATGGTTCCTTTTTGGATTAAATGATGAATATCAACAAATCACCAATCTTGCCTTAGACCGGATTAAAAGTATCCATCATAGCGATATTATCTATCAACCTAATGAAAGCATTGATTTCAATGAATTTTTCGAGGATATTATTGGGGTTACTGCTCCAACTGAAGGAAATCTTCGAAAAATAAAACTTAAGATAGAGGCTTCACTTTGGCCTTATATTAAAACCAAACCCTTGCATGGTTCTCAAAAAATAATCGAACAGCAAGACCATTTTACAATAATTCAACTTGAAGTAATCCCGAATTATGAATTTGAAGCACTGGTCTTATCCTTCGGTGAACGGATTGAAGTATTGGAACCTGATGAGGTTAGAAATAAATTGAAAGACAGGATTAATCAACTTTTTAAAAAATATTTTTAACTTGTGCATAAATACTGCACAGTTCATCCCTATACTTGCATCTAAATTATAGAAGAAACTATGGGATTATTTGAATCAGCCGAACATATTTTAAACCGATACAAGGGTAAAATGCCCAGGGAAGAATTCATCAGGCATCTTAACGACAAATACGCCAAAGATACCATTAATACATTCCTTGAAAAGCATAACGATGTCTTCATTCAGAAAGACCAACAGGTTGAATTAAAGGATTATGAAATTGAAGCATTTTTATGGCGCATTCGAGATGAATTCTTTAGAAATCCTTATGCAAGCAGGCCTGAAACCATTAAGTTCATTGCCTATTTATTTACAAGAAAGCGACTGGAAAGCATTGGAAATAAGGAACTGCTCTATAGTTTAAATGATAAAGCTTTTTATTCCGATCACAATATTGAAAACAAATTCAATGAATTATTCGATTCGTTTTCCTTCTGGAAAAACACCGACAGAACTTTTTTTTACCGCTTATCCTCGCGTTTTTTTGCATTGTTTATCAGATATCATTTCAGTAAAAGCGCCTATTTTTGGAATATCCCACTAACTTTAAATGAATTAATTGCTAAGCTATCGCCTGAAAAGAAATCACTGGAAGTGTATAATCCTTATGCACGTCTTATGGAAACAATGACAGGCCTTCATGTATTTGCCGGAGGAGAAATAAAACACCGGGCAACTGAGCATGAGGAAGAAGCCAGATTATTTGGACAACTATTTGCCTTGGCTAACAACATAGAGCCTAACATTAAACCATCTGACGCCATAATCGATATTGATAATATTCCTGATAAACACTTTGATTATATCTTCAGTATTCCTCCATTTCAAAAGAAAACCCCACATTATCGAAACTCTACAGGACTTTATAGAGAAGAGGCTCTAAATATAATTACCAAATCATTGGATAAATTGGCAGCAAATGGCAGGGCTGTATTTGTTGTGCCTGATTCCTATTTATTTGCATATCTATACCGAAAGTTCAGAAGGAAGATTGTCGAAAGCGGTTATCTTAAAACGGTGATTTCTTTACCTGAAAAACTATTATATCCAACGACCAGTCTTAAAACAAGTCTTTTACTCTTTGAGAACAGCAGCCAACCGTCAGATTCTATACGTTTTATCGAAGCAGATCAAAAATACGCTTATGAATTAAACCGGGATAAGACCATCTCACTAAAAGTATCCTGGCTTATTGATCTTCTCAATAATAAACAGGAAGATGCAAACCAGGTTCAGGAAGCAGCGGGTAGTTACGCTAGGCCGAAAGATATTTATGTTTATAATCGTAACATCAGGGATAACGGTTTCTCTTTGTTTATAAACCGTTATTTGTTTAGCCAGGGTTTTTCTGAAGAAAATGGATATTTTCCATTAGGCAAAATTGCATTTCGCCCAGAACTAACATTAAATAGAGAAGAATCGCTTCCTTTTATACGAATAAAAGACCTCAACGGTGAAGTTATCGAAAACAGCCATGAGCTTAATGCTAACGAAACAAAAACAAGCGGTTTCATTCTTGATCAACCGGCCATTCTTATCGGATCAATTAAAGGAAGTTATAAACCAACGTTTTTTACAGGTTCTTTTACTGCTGAGGTTTCAAAAAACATCCATGTTGTCAAGGCCAATGAAGAGAAAGTACATCTACCTTATTTACTTCAGGAACTGAGTGCTGAATACGTACAACAACAGATGAACCTGCTGGCAAAGGGAACTACCGGACTGAAGCACCTGAGCAACAATGATCTTTCAGATATTCAAATTTTTTTGCCAGAACTAAAAGAGCAAAAAAGAAAACTTGATGAACGGAATGAGTTTATTTCTGCTCATGCCTATTCAAAAACGAAATCGGACAAGACGCCTTCCGATATTGATGTCTTTAAAACCATGAAACATGAGATTGGAAACTTATTAATCGGTCCAAGTAGTTTTCTTGACCTTCTTCCGGATTTTCTTGAGCAATTTAATATATCATTAAATGAACCTTTTGTTAAAAGAGAAGGGTCACAAACCATTGGAGAAAAAATTGAAATTGCTCAAAACAGGCTTGGACAAGTTAATGGCTTATTGGAGAATTTAAAGGGTATTCTTCATTCAGATGAAAAGTACTTTTCCGCAAGCAAAGAGAACCTGGTCAGCCTGTTCAAGAATAGATTGATAGAGATGCAAGATCAAAGGCTTCAAGAATATTATATCGGAATAGACGGAAACTTTAAGAAACACACAAGAAAAGAGGCAGAGGTAGATGCTACACAGTTCGATTACTTAATCCGAAACATTATTAAAAATGCAATTGATCATAATCGATCAAAAAATAGTATTAGCTTAATAATTAATATCAAAGACTCAAATGAACAACTTGAGATTCATTTTATGAATAATGGAGAACCTTTTCCAGCCCATTTTGGAATTAAGGAATACATAGCATACGGTGGAAAAACCAGTGAATCCAACGGACAGGGTTTGGGCGGATATCTTATATATAAAATTGCACGGAATCATAATGGTAAATTGGATATTCTGCCGGCAGGGCAGGAAGTACCTGTAAGTGAAAATAAATCAATCAGAATAAATGTGGACATAGTATTAACAATACCAAAAATCCAGTGATATGAAATATAAACCATTGATTGTTGTTGATGACGATGAACCGGATACAAGAGAACTTTTTGAGGATATTGCTCCAGGCTTGAATGTTGAAATAAGAGCATTTGAATCATGGGATAAAACAAAAGAATTTTTAGAAAATCAATCAAAAGGATATGTTGATGGGGTTATATTAGATGCCAGGGGGTTGATCAACAGTGATTCCAGCCCTCATGATTCACACATTATGGAAGCGGTTAAAGGGATGAATTCATTTGGCATCCCATATGCAATATACTCAGCCTATACTGATGAATTGAATTTTTTGCGGGCTGAAATGAAAGAAGGATGTGTTTTTACAAAAGGTCATAACAAACATAAGCCCCAAGATGTAATCGAATATCTAAAGAAAAAGATTGCAAATTCGGATAAACTGAAAATCATCAATAAATACCCCGAGCCCTTTCAATGTTTTGGCGGCAAATACCTGGATAAAAAATATGAGAGGCTTTTGCTAGATATTATAACTGCTTTAGATTCAGATAAATTAACTAAGCCTGAAGATATTCTTTATAATCCCTGCCGAATTCTCTTAGAGGGTGTATTTATTAAGGTTAATGAAACTGATGAAAAAGTGTTGCCATATGCTTTAGTAAATTTTGATAAACAAAGACCTAATATTAAGGTATTGCTCTTTGTATTTGGGCGGAAAGCCAGTTCAAATTGGTAACAAAGAGCTACCAAAACCACGAGGCATTGAGAAACATATTTCACTTCAAATTCAACTTTTGACAACCTTCACAAGCCCCCCATCACACGATATTCAACCTTATTCAAAATACACCTTCCGCTCTGTCCTTTGGGCTTTGTTTGATGTTTTGATCTGGCTTAAGAAATTTGTTGATAAGTATGATCAACCTACATAAGATTGGGAACCTAATAACGATATTAACTAAAACTAATTTAAACCTAACCCCTGATAATCGGCATGAAGCGAGGAATCTCCTTGCTAAATGCAGTTTCCCCGGACACCAATGAATGTAATTATGCTATGCTTCTAATTATATGTGCTTTAATAAACTATGCATTCATAAATTTACCACTAAGTTTTTCATGAATCTTTACAATTTCCTCAAAATAAACATCAGATTGTATCTTATTATCCAACTTATCCTGATTATAATATTGAGTGAGTTTTCTTAAAGAATCTTTAAGAAATATTGTATAAATATGCCTTAGTTTGCGTTCAATCAGACTTCTATTGGCTGGTTCCAATTTGGACGATTCAATAGAATCCGAAATCAAAGCAGCATTTGTGACTACATTATAATAATTTCCAAAATTTATCACCACCATTAAGTCTTCATGATACTTACCTTTCTGCTGCGTTCCGATATAAGGGACTATTTCATCATAATAAAAAACACTACTTATCGAGTTAAAAGCTGCAATCCCATATCGTTTATCATCACTCTTAGGAATAAATGATAGATTCTCGCATTTTCTTTCCAAATCAATCAATAGAGTTAATAAAGATTGAATGGTATTATTCTCACTTTGAATAGTATTCGCCTTTCTTTGCTCTACCAAAGCAAGATATATTAGCACAGCACCAATGATACCTGTAATAGGTGCTGTAATTCCACCTATTGTTGAGCCAATTTCGCCTGTTTCAGTAAAGTCTATGATACCAAATGGCCTGGTAATAAGCCAGGGAAAAATAAGGACGAGTAAGATTCCAATGACTAAAAAAACGTCTGTATGTTTTCTGATTAGTACAATCATGACCATTTAGAGATTATTATCATAGCTCTTCCCCTACCCCACAACAACCTCCAATATCTTACTGGTGTCCACGCCTAAAATATCAACGACCTTGACCATGACCTTGTAGTGGCCGGGTTGCTGGTATTGGTGCGGGGTTGTTTTGAATTCCAGTTGGTTGTTCTGGCGGTCGCGGAAACTTTGCCATTCGTTTTCGAAGATGTAGTTGCCGCTCCCTTTTTCTTCCACCACACCGGCTCCATGTTGCAGGTGGATGATCTCTTTTTTGTCTTCATACTGGAAATCAACAGCCCAGTAGTCTATCCAATCATACCAGTTTTCGGTGAGGACTTCCCGGTTGATGATTTCGTTGTTATCCTTGGTGATCTTTACAATCTGCCCGTTGTCGATGATCACCTTGCTGCTGCCTTTCTTGAGGCTTTCCTGTACCTCCTCGAGATCATCCTGTGTATAGCTGGTTACAAAATCCTTGAGTTCCACCGTTAATTGCTTCCCTTTCACATGGGCTTCGGCATGGAGGTATGAAACATCGAAAAACCTTACCTGCCCTTTCTCAATGGCACGCGGATCGAACACTTCCTTGGGAATATAGCGCGGACGCATTTCCACTCCCTTTTCCTTGTACTCCTGCACAATGCGGGGCTGCAGGCCCATTTCAAACTCAAAACCCAGCACATCCACTTGTGTGATCATATGCTTGCGGCATTCTTCGAAAATTTCATGGAAACGGGTTTGGGTGACCGGCACATCCAACGGCCCCACATGCACCATGCGTCCCGCTCTTTTTCCGTGCAGGTGGGCAAAGCCCTCAGCAGGGGATGCTTTATAGGCTTCCAGGATCAGTTGCTTATAGGTTTGCTCTTTTTGCTCCAGGCTGCCGTTGCTAAGGTCACTAATAAAAAACTGCCGCTCGTATTTACCCAAGTTAAGCATCTCAAAAGCCCGGAAATCATTCCCATCTTTTTGTAACTGCCGCTGCACATTGATCATGCGCTTGCGGGTAGTGTGTACAGAAAATCTGCCCAAATCACAAGCGATCCATTTCCTGCCCAACTTTTCCGCTACCGCAGCAGTGGTGCCACTCCCGCAAAAGAAATCTGCTACTAAGTCTCCTTCATTGCTGCTGGCTTTGATTATCCTATTTAATAGCTTTTCAGGTTTTTGAGTTGGATAGCCCAAGCTCTCATTTCTATTATATGCATAGGTTCCAACTCCGTGATCATTGTACTCATGAGCAATTTTATCTTTTCCTATCCAAACGCTCCAAGCAGGTTGGTTTCTATTCTTATTACCAAATGCAATTGCTTCCTCTTTTGTATGGTTTGGATTTTCACTTATATAGGATCTCAAAAAACGATTACCACCACTACCTTCTCTTCCTCTTGTATAATACCATCCATTTTCATCTTTTTGCAAAGCATTAGTAATTCTGGGTGATAGCCCTAACCTCTGAGGAGGATTAAAAGTAGAACTCTTCTTTTTGAAACTGTATATAACCTCGTGAGCTTTTGGATAAAAATCTCCGCTTCCCATCAAGCCACATAGCCAAATTATTTCAGCATCCTCATAACCAACAAAAATATCGTTAAGAAGGATTTTAAGAAATGAACTAACCCTCCAATCACAATGCACATAAATGCTTCCATCATCAGCCAGTAATTGATGCATCAATTTCAGGCGTTCGTACATCATATTCAGGTAAGATGAAATCCCCCGGCCCCAGGTATCGCGGTAAGCGATCTCTTCTAGTACGCTTTGCTTTTTGGTGGCGCTTTCACCGTTTATTTCGATGTTGTGCGAAAAATCCGAACCCACTGCAAATGGGGGATCGATATAGATAAGCTTTAAGCCGCCCTGCTTTTCAATTTCTTCGCGCATGGGGCCATTGGCCAGCGAGGATAAAATAAGCTTGTTATCGCCCCAGATGAGTTTGTTGGTCCAACCCTTTAGCTGCCTTCCGCGCAAGTCGGTTTCGAACATGCTGGATTGGCCTTTGGGAGTTTCCTTCCTGGGCTCATCAATATGTTCAATGCTATGAAACGGCAGCGCCACATTGGTTACCTGTTCCTTCCGACCGTTCCAAAACAGGAATACATCCTCCTCGTCGGCGTAAAGTTTATAGATATCTTCCTTGGATAGCTTTTCGTTATTTTTAATCCGTTCAATGATGTTGTTTTTATCCTGCTCGCTTAAGTTCATGGTTGAAATATCATGGGGTTTATACTTCCTTAATTCTAAAAAGGGCTGCAATATCCAAAAAGTTTTTCAAATCTTTATGGTGCTTCTCCCAGTCTTCCTGCTTAATGTAAAGCGGATAAAACCGCTGTTCATCCTGCAAGGCATTCATATCCTTGCACCAGGTTTGCAGCCGCCCGATCTTCTTTAAGTCGTTGGTTTCTTCCCTTCCCTTGGTCTCAATGATATATGTAGTTTGTTCATCCTTTTTCACAAAGAAATCGGGGAAATAATCACGGATGTTGCCATCGGTTGCCTGGTACTCCATTTTGAAATTCACCCCGCCTTCCCCGGTGGTGTTTTTCGCATAGGCCACAATATCATCGCAGTGGTTTTCGAAAAATGCTGCCACTTCCAGTTCGTAAGGATTATCACCGATGGTTTTGTTAAACACCGATTTTTTCGACATCAGGAAGGGCTGGTTGGAGGTTACTTTCGGCTTTACATCCCTGAGCGATACAAAATTTCGCACCTCCACCTGCCCATGATCGGTGATGGTAAGATCGTTGATGGCTTTTCGGAAAGTGTCGAACAATATCTTTTTCGGAAAGGCTTCGGACAGGTTGCGCATGATTTGCGGATCATCAATCTCCACCTGCTTTCCGAATAGCCGGTTGCAAATAAAAGCCTCAACCTTCGGATACAAGGCATCGAATCCGCCCACCAACCGGTTGTCTATCATAACACGTTGAGTTAAATAGCCGATCACATTGCGGTAATCGGGAATATTGTCTTTAAACATGGTTTTATGAGACGGCCGGTTATCGATATCCACAAAAACGATCTCCTTCAACTCGTTTTCATCAAAATGCTTCAGCCCGGCTTTTTCATGTTCAAGCGAATTCAGATCGATCTGATCGAGCTTTTTGTATTCACGGTAAATACGTGGTGAAAGCTGTGGCAAGGGAATGTCCAACGCCTCGATGTCTTTCTTCGGGTTATCCTTGTCCACCTCGATGATAACGGGATTTTTCCGTTTGGCCCCTTCACCCATGGGGCTGTATTGAAATTCCACGCCTTCGGTCTTCAACTCTTCCACAAAATCAATAAAAGCCTGTGTACCGATCACGGTAAGCTTTTCCTCCACATCTAACGGGTACATCTTCCGAAGCCCCCGACCTATGGCTTGCTCGGGAAGTATCTTTGAGTCGGCATTAAACGGCCTGAGGCCAACAATGGTGGTAACATTGCGTACATCCCAG
>JAIPAP010000087.1 GCA_021740045.1 Bacteroidales bacterium | reverse complement strand
TGGCACATTCACACGAACCTACAAATAAGATAAAACATAAAAACGCTTTTATAATAGGTATAGCCCTTAACGTTATTTTTGTAGGGGTTGAAATTTTTTACGGACTATTAGCCAACTCATCCGCCCTGTTAGCCGATGCGGGTCACAATGCCAGTGATGTGCTGAGCCTGGTGTTTGCATGGGCAGCAGCCTGGCTGGCAACCCTAAAGCCTAAAGGAAAGTATACCTATGGTTTACGAAAGACCACCATATTAGTATCAATTTTAAATGCCCTGCTGTTATTCGGAGCGGTTATCCTTATTGCCCAGGACGCCATAGGCAAATTCAAGAATCCCGAACCCGTTGCCGGCACGCAGGTAATGATTGTTGCCGGAATCGGGATTGTCATTAATACTATAACAGCCCTGCTTTTTATGAGAGGTCAAAAAGAAGACCTGAACATCAAAGGGGCATTTCTTCACATGGCTGCCGACGCCGGTGTTTCTGCCGGAGTAGTTATGGCCGGCCTTCTCATCAGCCTGACAGGCTTGCAATGGATTGACCCGGTGATGAGCTTCATCATAATAGGAGTGATACTTTGGGGAACCTGGAGATTGTTTACCGATTCAATAGACCTGGCGCTGGATGCTGTTCCCAAAGATATTGATATTGAAAAGGTAAGAACATTTCTGTTATCGAAAAAAGAGGTAGAAGATATTCATGACTTGCATATCTGGGCCATGAGTACAACAAAGGTGGCATTAACAGCCCACCTGATAATGCCGGATGGTTGCGATGATAATTTTATTGGCGATATACAGCATAAACTCGAACAGAAGTTTGGAATAAATCACACCACGCTTCAAATCGAAAATAAAAGCATAGAAGAGGATTGTGAAATTGATTGTTAGTGTCAATATATGACAAACCCGGTCGCATAGTCGCAAACACATCTCGTAAACCGCTCAAAGTACCTCTAAATACAAAGTTTACGGAATATCTTTCGTCTCTCCACCCCATTCAACCGCTTTCCAGGTCGGCCTAAGGATTCCTCACAATGTATTTATTATTATAGGTGTTCGTGAATCGCTTCACTTATTTGCCCACACTCAAAAAACAAAATAAACCTGTTTACCTTTAGCATGGACTACCCTTCCGAAGAAAACATGATTCGGATGAAGTTGGACGGATTACAGGACATCAAAAGCTTTAATTCGACCTGGAGAACTTGAATCTGTTCGTTTTTCTATTCATTTCGCTGAATGGAAGATACGCTTAAATATCTTCCCAAAATTTGTAACTGCAAAGCCGGTTTTATTGATCAGTTCCACATCGGTTATTTCTTCTCCGTCACCAGCCAGCTCAAATTGATGAACTATTGTCCAGGTAATACCGCTGTTATACGATTCAGCCATTATGCCATGCTTGCCGGCGACAACACCAAGCTCGATTCCCGAAAAATCGATGGCAGCAATCACCTCGGGAAATGTGCCGGCTTGCCACCCGGATTTTTGCCATTCCACCTCATTGGTGATAAAACCCCTGCCATCAGGCAAGCCCCCAACAATGTAACCGTCGTTGGTGTCGAAAAAGAAGGCATCGGTTATTTCGCCTTCCATAACCTTATTATCCACAACCGGCGATAAATGTTGAAATGCAAAATTGCTACCTCCGTCATGTGTGTATCCCAGGTAGCCTGTGAATAATGTATTCATTCCAAACACCAGCCCGAAATTTTCATTGGATAATTGAGCACCGGTGAATTTACGAAGGGCGATATTTTTGAGCACCCAATTCTTACCCCAATCATAGCTGTAGATAATGAGGTTGTTTTGCCCGCAAACAATGCTTTTACCACTTGGCCGGTGAATATCAACTGCATAGAGGTCGGCCTTTTTGCCGGGATGCTTTACAGCACTAAAGGTGTTGCCGCCGTCGGTGGATTTTAGCAAAGTGCCGTTATTGCCCACCACCATCACATTTTCCTCGTCGATATATTTTACATCATTAAGCATTTCATCACAACCTGTTTTTTTTATCTCCCAGTTCAGGCCGCCATCGAAAGTTTGAAGAATAGTCCCCTGTATGCTCACCGCAATTCCGGTCATCTCATCCAAAAAATCGATTGCTTGTAAAGGAGCTTTTTCCGGTAAGGAAAAAATATGTTTCCACGTTACCTTTGATGTAGCAGATGATATACCGCTTAGGAACGTACATATCACCAAAAATATCCTGATTATTTGCATTTATTTGATCATTTGAGCGACAAAACTACATATATGCCCTACTATTGCGCTATCCGTGGCACTTACCATATTCAGTGCAATTCTCCGTGCCAGTACGGATGTTTTTGTATGTAATTTCTCTATATACTTGCAGGCAGTGTTTTTAGCGTGATCTGAGTTGCTTTAATGTAGGGATGGGTTGTGAGGCAGCATAGGTTTTTAAAAAAGATTATCAGGGTAATTGTAACACATATGAAAATATACCGTCAGTGTTAATAAGAAAAGATACTTGCTTGATTAATGGTTGACCAGGGGAAACAAACATTTAGGGCATTCGTCATAACATTGGTTTTTATGGTGATGGCATCAAATATCTTTGCAGATAAAAAGGTAAGCAATGATTCCATTGCCAATGTGATTCATAAATGCTGGGATCTTACCTACAATGATTCCGATTCGGCTTTTAAACTGGCACATCATGCCTTGAAATTATCCACTGATAATATGTTTACCTCAGGCTGCATAAATGGATACCATTACCTGGGCATTTTACATGATATCCGTTCCAATTTCGACAGTTCGCTTTACTATTATAACAAAGCTTATGAGCTGAGTGAAGCAACTAATGATTCGGTCAATATGGCGGGTACTATTTGTAATATTGGGTTAACTTACTGGCATATAGGACGTTATCAGAGTGCTTTGGAATATTTTTATGATGCCCTGGCCTGGTTTGAGCTCAAGCACCCCAAAAGCCGCAACATGGTGTCGACTTATAATAATATAGGCATGATCTATAACAAGCTGGAGGATTATGAAAATGCCCTGCTTATCTACAAGAAGGCACTTGAAATCAATAAAGAATTAAAAGATACCATTAACGAAACTGCCTTGTTAACTAACCTTGGTGATACATACCAGGGGATGGGTAATTATGAAAAGGCCTGGGAAGTTTTTCAAAAGGCATTACGATACAAAAAACTCAACAATGATAATTACGGGATCAGCCTGGTGAGCGTTGAGCTGGCCGATTTGCATCTTGAGCTGGATAGCCTGGAAAAGGCGAAGCAATGTATACAAGATTGCTTTAAATATTGCGGGCGTACCGGTAACCAAAGCATTAAAGTGGATGCCTATCAACTGATGTCGGAGATGTACCAAAAGCAGGGGGAGATTCAGCGGCCACTGCGTTATACCATGATGGCTTATGAATTGGCCAAGAAAATTGAAAGTCTGAGGTTGCAAAAAGATTGCTGTGAGACTTTATCGGATTTGTATGCACTGGAACCGGATTATGAGAATGCCTTCAAATACCAGCAGGAATACAGCCGGCTGAACGATAGCCTGGTAAACCGTCATCAGTTGAGCTACATATATGATCTGAAGCTCAACCAGGAGATCGACCAAAAATCGCATGAAATTGCCTTGCTTAATGAATTAAAGGCAAACCAAAAGCTGACCATCGAAAAGCAGGAACTGAAGCTAAAAAACCGCAACTTACTGATTATTATTATCGCCGGGTTACTGGTTTTGATATTATCGGGTGGGTACATCTGGTACATCAGGGTACGTTACCGGCAAAAGCAAAAGCTCGACCGGCAGGCCCTGATGAAAAAGGAAGAATTAGCCTCGCGGACCATGGAAGCCGAGTTGAATGAGCGCGAGCGTATCAGCAAGGATCTGCACGATAGCCTTGGGCAGTACCTGGGTTTTTGCAAGCTCCAGTTGAGCCGGTATTCCAAGCGAAGTGTTCCACAAGCTGACGGAAATAACGGAAGCCTCAACAAAGTAATACAGGTGCTGGATGAATCCATTGATGAAGTCCGTAACATCATTCACAACCTTTCGCCCTCCATGTTGCAACAAAAAGGATTTGCCCGGGCAGTTAACGATTTAGTGGAGCGCTTTAACCAGTTAAGCGGTACCCGCATTCACCTTGATATGGAGGGATTGGAAGCCGGATTGGACTACATTACCGGAAATACCCTTTACCGGGTTATCCAGGAAGTGTTAACCAATGCTCTGAAATATTCGGGAGCCGATAAGATTACGTTGCAGGTGATCCGTGGCGACAATGATGTAACCGTAATGGTGGAAGATAACGGTAAAGGGTTCGATCCCTCGGAAAATGGAAAAGGAATGGGCTTGCGCAACATTCGCACCCGTATGGAAAATATACATGGAAAAGTATATCTTGATTCCCGGATAAACCGGGGAACAATAGTTACTCTAAATGCACCCGTAAAATGACCTCAAATATGGACGTGAACAACAAAATACGTGTGGGAATAGTTGATGACCATCAGTTGGTGATCGATGGCATACGTTTGATATTAAAGGATGAACCCGATATGCGACTGGTTATGCAGGCCAACTCGGGTAAGGAAACCCTCGACAAGCTAAAGCAGAATAAACCCGATGTGCTTTTAACCGATATTGAGATGCCGGGCATGTCGGGGGTTGAACTCACCCGGCGCATCAGGCGGCAAATGCCGGAAGTGAAAATACTGGCGCTCACTATACAGGATGACGGCGTTTTGGTGAATAAAATGGTGGAAGCCGGCGCCTCGGGCTATATTTTAAAAAGCTGTAGCGCCGATGAATTGTTGGAGGCGGTAGTAGAAGTGAATAAGGGAAATAACTACCTGAGCCAGAAAGTACAAAAGATCATCCTGAGTGGTGTATTCAACCGGGAAGCCCCGGTTAGTCAGATCCAAAAGGGAGCTATCACATTAACACCAAGAGAATCGGAGATACTGGATTTGATTGCCCAGGAATATTCAAATGAGGCTATTGCCAAAAAGCTTTTCATAAGCGAGCGAACAGTAGAGACCCATCGCAAGAACCTGTTTACAAAAACCAAAACAAAAAGTGTGGTGGGATTGATCAAGTTTGCGATCAAGCATGAATTGCTTCAGGAGGTTTAGCATAGGGGTTTTGCGTAAATCAAACCCTTATTGGTGTACATATTTCTTTATCATATCTTTAAGGTGCTGTGAACGGATGGGTTTTACCAGGTAGTCGTCGCAACCTGCTTCATTTGCTGTAATGCGGTCTTTTTCGGAAGCAAAGGCTGTTTGTGCGACTATGGGAATATGGGGATGATCTTTGCGGATCTCTCGTATAGCTTCATAACCATTTAACACAGGCAATTTAATATCCATCAATATTAGTTCTATTTCAGGATGCTTTTTTGTTTTTTCGATGGCTTCCTCACCTGTTAAAGCGCCAATTACTTTAAGGTTCATTCTTTTTAAAATGGTCGACATATAATCAAAATTCGATTCCTCATCTTCAACAATCAGCACAACATGCGTTGATGAAACATCATGTTCATTTAAAACAGTTGTATCCGATACAGCCTCCTTCTGGAATTCATGTGCCGGCTTATATGGTATGTTGAAATAAAAAATGCTTCCCTTTCCTTTTTCGGATTCAAGCCAGATTTTGCCACCCATTATTTCAACTAAGTTTTTTGTAATCGTAAGTCCCAGGCCTGTGCCTCCCCTTATCTTGGTGATCTCGAGATCGGCTTGGCGGAAACGTTCAAATATCTTTTCCTGCATTTCAGGGCGAATGCCAATTCCAGTATCTTCTACATAAAATTCAAGGTTCTTTTGTTTAAGCCGGTAACCATATTTTACATAACCTTCATCGGTAAATTTAAGGGCATTGCTAACGAGGTTATTAATAATTTGCATTAAACGGTATTTGTCGCTCCGAATGTAGGCCTTTTTATCACCCAGGTCTTTCTGCACCCGTAATTCAATTCCATGTTCGCCCGCTTTTAATTGAAGCGTTTCAAATAGCTCATCCATAAGGCCGTTTAATGAAAATGCTTCTTCGTACAGTTCAATTTGCCCGGCATCAAGCTTGGAGATGTCAAGCAAATCACTAACGATATTTAATAGTTGATGGCTGTTTTCTTTAATAATATGCCGATAGCGCTTACTATCTTTATCATCAATTTCCGGATCATCGAATAGTTCGGCAAAACCAACGATGCCATTTAGCGGTGTTCGTATTTCGTGCGACATATTGGCCAGGAAGGCCGACTTAAGTCGGTCACCTTCTTCGGCTTTTTTCCTTGCTTCTTCCAGTTCTTTATTTATCTGCCTGGTGTTTTCCAGGGTTTGTGTTAATTCTTCACTTTGAGTAAGATATTCTTCATACAGGGCATGGTATTCTGTAACCTGCTTCTGTATCTTTTTTTCTTTTTCTTTTAATTCGGTAATATCACTTATAAAACCTTCAAGTATATTAACTTTTCCATTTTCTGAGGGTATTCCTACACCTTTTTCCCAAACCCACTTCTCACTGTTGCCGGTAGTTTTAATCCGGTATTCCAATTTAAAAGGTTCATTTTGCTCAACCGACGCTTGAATTGTTTTCCACACCATTTCTTTATCATCGGGATGGATGAGATCTCCGTATGCCACTTTTGAATTATTAGTAAGCTCATCCTCACTATATCCTGTGAGGGTTTTGCAGCCCTCACTTACAAATTTCATGGTATATAGGGGTTCATTTTCGCACCGGTAGGCCATACCCGGCAAATTTCCGAGCAATGTTTTCAGTTTTCGCTGTGTTTCTTCTTTTTCTTGCTCATAAAGCTTTCTAACGGTAATATCTTCAAACACGGTTGCGAATTGGCCTGGTTCAGGCCTAAAAACTGAAATGGATAAATATTTTCCCAAAGGTTCATAATAGGTCTCGAAGCTTTCGGGAACACCGGTATCGGTTACCCGCTGATAAATGTCCAGGTAGGGAGCAGTATCCTGATGATAAATCTCCGAGGCTGTGCTCATGAGTGCCTCATCCCGGGTTAAGCCGGTAATTTCTTCATAACGGCGGTTTACTTCCAGTATGCGATAATCAACAGCACGCCCTGTATGATCATACACCGGTTCATGCAAGGCAATACCTTCATTCATACTTTCGATGAGCGAACGGTATCGCTTTTCTTTCATTATGATGGCCTGCTGTTGTATTTGACGATAGTAGTACTCTCGCTTTAGCTTATTCACGTATAACATCATTAAAATTCCCCCGATCAGGAAAACAATAATCACCACCAGTCTGACCCAGATTTCATGAGCCGGTATATCGCTGATTAAAAGCTCAATAAATGCACCTTCTCCCCGGTAAAAGTACCTTAAATCGAGGTAACTGTCAATGATCCAGAAAAGCGCCCCTCCTGATAAAGCCATTAATAGAATGGTGATGCTATTTTTTAGGGATATATACCACTTCATCATTATTTTGCTAGGATTTCGTTCTCATCAATTATTGCTTTGGTCTCCTTTTGGTAAGGTAAATGAAAATTTGCTTCCCTGGTCAACTTTGCTTTCCACCCATATTTTACCGCTGTTTTTTTTCACGAATTCTTTTACAAGTATTAGTCCTAAACCGGTTCCCTGTTCATTTTCCGTACCTTTAACGGATGAGATGTTTTCAAGGTCAAATAATTTTTTCCGTGTGCTCTCATCCATACCGATTCCGTTATCCTTTATAAAGACTTTAATATATTTTTCATCGTATGATTGAGTACCAATTTCAATCCTTCCGCCTCGCTTTGTGTATTTCACTGCATTGTAAAGCAGGTTCCTGATAATAAGTTTAACCATCTCTTTATCAGCATATACGGTATGGTTTATTTTCGGGTCCAGTTGTTTATTAAGCGTTAGTTCTTTGTTTGAAAAATTGGTTTGTATCAGTACCAACACATTATCTATCAAAGCTTCTAAGTCTATTTTTTCGGGATTAAAAGGTGTTTTATTCCGTTCAATTCTCGACCATGTTAAAAGATTATCGAGTAACTCATAAGTGTGTTCTGCATTTCTATGGACATTTCCTATAATTTGTTTTCTCTTTTCATCGGAATAATCATCATATTCATTTTTTAACAGACCGATGAAACCTAGTAAGCCACTGAACGGGCTTCTTAGATCGTGGGATATAATGGTGAAAAACTTATCTTTTTCAATATTAAGCTTTTGGATTTCTTTCAGCTTTTGCTCTATTTTTTTTGTCCTTTCCTCAACTTGCAGTTCCAGGTTATGTTGATAATGATACAATTCGTGGGACATTTTATTAAAGGAAGCAGCAAAATCGTTTATTTCCCGGGTTGAATTTACCGCTATGGTTTCCCTGAGTTTTTTAATTGTTCCTTGAAATATCATAGGTTTTTTTGTGGAGGGTTTGTATTGGCAGCAGTATTAACTTATGTTGTATAAATGTGTAGAAAAGAAATATAATTGTCAATAAACCAAAGATTATAAGTGACATGGTTTCCAGGTAATTATTAGCTCTTTCATAAGCTTTACTTAAAGGAATCCTGATCGACACTGCTGATATGACATCTCCTTCCATCCTTTCAAAGCTTTTTTCATCTCCATAAATCTTAACCAGTCCATTTGGAGCCCTTTCGGGATTGGTATGGCAACGAAGGCATTCCTTTTTCATGGTTTCTCCTTTTTTTATCAGATAATAATGGGATTTACCATTAAACTCTATGATGCCTTCTTTTGCCGGTACATCTCCAAGCTTGTTAAGTTTCTTTAGATATCTCCGTTCCAGAGTGTCAGCTTCATTTTTGGCGCTGCGCGCATTGATGGCTGCATCTTTATAGTAATAACCAAAATCATTACGTTTATCAAAAAATCGCTGAATTTCAATAATGCCATGTGTGGATGACATCCAATTAGGGTTAAAATAGCTTTTGTTGATGGTGTCTTTAAGCGCATTAAATAAGGAGGGCTTCAGTTCTTTTGAATAGAATTCATGTACTGATAGGTTACGGTCTAAAATCAATTCTGCTTTTTCTCTGGCTTCTATCAGGGCTTCCTTTTTTAGGTAATGGTCAATTACCAAAAGAATAGAAACCGTTATAACGATTACCAGGACGATGGAAAAAACTACAAAATATGTAGCAGTTTTTATTTTGGAAAAAATGCACTTCATATCCTCCTAAGCTATTCAAAAGATTAATGGTATAAAGGTACAAAAAACAGAATTATCAACTAATGCTTATAGTTGAATATTTGATTGTAACAACTAAATTTCTTTATAAAGAAGCACTGGTGTCCGGTAAACATCAAGGAGATTCCTCGCTTTATGCCGATGATAATCGGTATGAAGCGAGGAATCTCCTCGCTTCATGCATTTTTCCCGGACAACAGTAATAAAGAAGTGAGAAGCTAGAGTGATAGTTAATCTTAACTCAAATATTTTTGCACCATTTCACGGAGTATAGCCGGTCGGATAGGCTTGGGCATAAAATCATCACAACCCGCATTCATGGCCTTCTTTCTATCTTCGGTTAAGGTATAGGCTGTATGTGCTATGATGGGCACTTTGGAATTAAACTCCCTGATCTTACGGGTCGCCTCATAACCATCCATTTTGGGCATTTTGATCTCCATCAGGACTACATCGACATGATCGAGGGATTTAAATTACCCTTTGTTTTATTGAATTCAAGCTTAATACCTAATTTTGCAGGCTAATTAAATGGCAGGAGGATAGCTGCGTATGAATTATTTATCGGCGGAAAAATTGTCGAAGCATTATGGCGAAAAAGTCCTTTTCGAGAACATCTCCCTGGGATTGAATAAGGGCGATAAAACGGCACTGGTGGCACAGAACGGGACTGGTAAATCGACCTTATTCCGGATCCTGGCCGGCAGGGAAGCACCCGATTCCGGCGAAGTTACATATCGCGACGGCATAAAAGTAAGTTTCCTGGAACAGCTTCCCAGCCCCGATGAAAGCCTTTCCATTAATGAATTGATCGCTTCGGCCAATACCGATGTAATGGAAGTGATCAGGGAATATGAAGATGCCCTGGAGGCTCAGTCGGAGAATTTTAATGCCGAAACCCAGCAGGCCCTCGAAATCGCCACAGCTAAAATGGATCAGGCTGGCGCCTGGGATTATGACCGCCGTATGAAGCAGTTGTTAACACTCTTCAATATTACCGACCTCGATCAAAAGATCGGCCGGCTCTCAGGTGGTCAAAAGAAACGCTTAGCCCTGGCCCTCACCCTGCTCGATGATCCCGACCTCCTGATCCTCGACGAGCCCACCAACCACCTCGACATCGATATGATCGAATGGCTGGAGAAATACCTTACCCAATCGGGCTTAACCATTTTGATGGTAACCCACGACCGCTATTTCCTCGACCGTATCTGCAACCACATTATTGAGATGGAAGACGGGCAGTTGTATCATTACAACGGCAATTATGCCTATTTCCTGGAGAAAAAGGCCGAACGCGAAGAAGTCCAGCGGGTGGAGCAGGAGAAAGCCCGGCAGTTGATGAAAAAGGAGCTGGAATGGATGCGCCGTATGCCCAAGGCACGTGGCACCAAAGCCAAGGCCCGTAAGAGTGCTTTTTATGAAACCCGGGAAAAGGCTACATCCACCAAAGAGGAACAGGAACTGAAGCTGGGCGTGAACATGGCCCGGATAGGAGGGAAGATAGTGGAACTGGAGCATGTCACCAAGCAGTTTGATGATCTCAGGATACTCGAAGACTTCAACTATATCTTTAAAAAAGGCGAGCGCATCGGTGTTATCGGGAAAAACGGGGTAGGAAAAACCACTTTTCTGAATTTGCTTACAGGACATGATAAACCCGATAAAGGCGAAATTCGCAGGGGGCAAACGGTTGTTTTCGGATATTATACACAGGAAGGCATCAAACTGGATGAAGACTTACGTATGATCGATGTGGTAAAGGAAATTGCCGAAGTGATCGATATGGGCGACGGAAGGCAGTTGTCGGCTTCGCAGTTTTTGCAGCATTTTATGTTCCCGCCCAAATCACATTATAAATATGTTTCGCAACTAAGTGGTGGCGAGCACCGCCGCTTGCACCTGCTTACCGTGCTGATCAAAAACCCCAACTTCCTCATCCTCGACGAGCCCACCAACGACCTGGATATTCTGGTACTGAACCGGGTGGAAGAATTCCTGGCCAATTTCCCCGGTTGCCTTATCCTGGTATCGCATGACCGCTATTTCCTTGATAAATTAACCGATCATCTTTTCATATTTGAGGGGGAAGGCCAAGTGAAAGATTTTGTAGGGAATTACACCCAATACAGCAATCAAAAGGAACAGCAGCAAAAGACCAAACGGGCCGAAAAAGCCAAAGCCCGGAAAGAAGAGGGTAAGAGTAAGCCCAAACCTGCTAAGCCCAAAAAGGGGCTTTCCTATAAAGAAAAGCGCGAATACGAACGTTTGGAAAAGGAGATTGAAGAGCTGGAAGCGGAAAAAGCCCAGTTGGAACAAGACCTTAATACTGCCGATAAACCTTATGATGAGTTGAGCGATATTTCCAATCGCATAGGCGAGATTATGCAGCAAATAGATGAAAAAACCGCCCGGTGGATGGAGTTGGATGAGAAGGGGGAGGGAGTTTAGGGACTGAGAGACTAAGAGACTAAGAGACGAAGGGACTGAGAGACTAAGAGACTGAGAGACTAAGAGACTGAGAGACTGAGAGACTGAGAGACTGAGAGACTAAGAGACTGAGAGACTGAAAGACTGAGAGATTGGAGAATTGCATTGCAGCGAGCTGGCGCGGATTTGAAATCCGTGACCCAAACCCGTGAGCGGATTGCAAATTCAACTTACCGTAAATAAATATAGATTCGGGTTTGTTCAGTTAAGGGTTAGTATACTTATCTAACTTATTTCCAAAAAGATGTCCGCTAATTTTCGCGAAGCCTATTCTCGTTCATTCGTGTTGGATTAGCATTCATTCGCGGATTACAAAACCCGGAAACAACAAAAAAAAGAGCAAATAACCAATCCACTCTGGCAAAGACCTTGAGAACCTGGTGCAGTAATCCCCCTTCCCCGCGCTGGTAATGGGGATTAGCCAGCTAAGAGGTAGAAAGTAGAAGATAGAAAATAGAAGGTAGAAGGTAGAAAATAGAAAGTAGAAAATAGAAAATAGAAAATAGAAGGTAAAAGGTAGAAAATAGATGAAAAGGGAGATAGACAGACAATCAACCAATTAACAAATTAACCAATCACCCCCGCTCGGACGGATTTGTAATCCGGCCGCATAACCCGGAAGCGACAGGGGATGGAGAGCGGATTACAAATCCGCTAAAGCAGAAGAGCGCATGGCATAGAGCGCAGGGCATAGAGCAAAAAATGGGTTAGCCAGCTACAAGGTCGAGAGTAGAGAGTAGAAAATAGAAATTAGAAGGTAGCAAGTAGAAAATAGAAAACAAACGAAATAAGGAGACCAGGGTGAACCCCCGGTAACCACTGGAGAAGCGTGAAGAAAAGCCCCTCCTTGGAAAAAGGAGGGGTTGGGGTGGATTAGCCGGCTAAAACGCAGAAAATAACTGACTGAAACAATAATTGCTTCAACAATTTAACGGCAATCCCTGCAAACAAGATATAAAGGTTTATTCATGATTTTGTAGTTTTACCCCCTTGTAAACCATCAAATAAAACACCATGAGAAATTGCATCCGGGCCATTACAGGCACAATACTCGCATTGCTTTTATGCCTACCGGCATTAGGCCAGCACAACACCATCACCCTCGATATGGGAAAAAACCAACAAGCCGGCATTTACTATGAAAGCTATGGTGAAGGTTCTCCCATTGTCATTCTGCACCGCAGCTCCGCCGGTTACCTGGAACCCATTTTTTCGGAGCATGAAAATTACAGGCGTATTTACCTCGATCCCCCGGGCATTGGAAAAAGCCCGGCAGAAGACTGGATGCAAAACGCCGACGATTGTTTTGAGGTGGTTTACCAGGCCATCAATCATATCCTGCCTGATGAAAAGTTTGCCGTTGGCGGTTTTTCATACTTTGGCTATATGGCCCGGGCCGTTGCCGAACGTAACCCTGACCGGATGAACGGATTGCTCATGATATGCCCCGTAACCGAACCCGAGCGTGAAAAGCGCACCCTGCCCAAACATCAAAAAACCTATACCGATTCGACCTTTTATAAGTCACTCACCAAAGAAGAACAAAACAAACTAAACCGGCTTTTCTTGCGAAATGCCGACACCTACCATGCCCTCACCACCTACCACAAGCGCAGCATCACCCTCGATACCGGCCTTTATAACCGGGTAAAACGGAATAACTACGCCATATCACAATTAAGCCAACCCGCCGTTATTGAGGCCCCGGTGCTTCTGCTACTTGGCTTGCAGGATAAGGTGGTGGGCTACAAAGACGCCCTGCCCCTGGTTGACCGCTACCCTTCGGTTTCTTTGGTGATCGCCGACTATGCCAGCCACTCCCTGCCCTATGAGCAATACGGGCTGTTAAAACAACATGTAAAGCTGTGGCTGGAACGGATGGAGATTTATAGGGGGCTTTTGCCCGGGCAGGAATAAGATAGGCTATTGATAATTATAAAGCGGTAGGTAAAAATTATAGAATAACTATACCGGAATATGTGAAGGTTTATGCCAAACCATATTCATGGGATTATTGAAATTGTTTCATCTGTCAGACCACCCCATGGGGTGGTCTCGCAACAATCATCAGAATTAACTGCAGGGACTGCAGGGACACGCCATGGCGTGTCCCCACAGGATGCCCCACCGGATGCCCCACCGGATATCCCACCGGATGTCCCACCGGATACCCTACAGGATTACCTGGTAGGGTCATCCTATGGGCTAACTGATGGCATTTCCAATAAAAACCAAAACCAATTCGGCAAAACAATTCCAGGTTCAATATCGGCTATCATTGGGCAATATAAATCATCGGTAACCCGATGGTGCAATAAAAATGGTTTTAATTTTGCCTGGCAATCCAGGTTTTACGACCATATTATTCGTAATGAACCGGAATATGAACGAATCGAACAATACATTTTAAATAATGTCAGCAATTGGCGTAATGATAAATTTTTCTAAATAAAATATTACAATTGTCCGGGGAAAATGCATTTAGCAAGGAGATTCCCAGCCCTCGCCTGAGACGAGGCGAGGCGAGGGAGGAATCTCCTTGATGTTCACCGGACACCCGTGTTTATAAAACCGTATTTAAGGAAAGGTGTATGAGTTAGAACAAACTGGCCTCCCGGAGCTGGAATTGCCAACTGCCAACTGCCTTTTGCCAACTATTTTGCCAGCTGCACATTGCTGCAAAATCCGCACTAAACAGACCTCCTCCCCCCGGAGCTTACGGCTGTTGTCAATAACTTTTTGAAAAAATTACGGTATTCCATTACTGTATTTGGGAATGTTATTGTAGATTTGATGGTAGGAATACAGGCATAATATAAGCCCTATAAGCAGTAAAGGGTTTGTGTCTTTAAACAACATAAATTATAACCGGCGAAGGATGAAAAATAAACCTGCTATAAAAAACCCTGCTGGAGATTGCGGTGATGCATAAAATGGAGGAAAGGTGTTTTTAGCACATACCCATTTGGAAAGCTACGTGGAAAAAAGGTGGGGGTATAAACAAATTAGGTGCAAAGTAAATAACCCATGTCAAAAAGATTTACAGAACATTTAAAAAACCAACTTAGATTCATAAACTTATCGTGTAAAAGTTTTGATAAAGGGTTTCTTGAAGAATCCCTACGACTTTCTGTATGTATTCGTGTGATTTTTCATAATACAAGAAATTCAACATCCATTTTGAAGCATTTAGACAAAGAGAATATCAATGTACTGAGTAGTTGTGGTGAAAATAGGAATGAAGATGTTCAAAACGCTACTTTTTTAGAAAGCCTAATTATGTTTGAAGGAGGAAAAGGGTTACGACCAATGCTTAATGATGGACCTGCTTGGTGTTATGAAGAAATTTATTTTTCAGAATGGTGGAATCAGATAGTCTTAATAACAAATGAAGGGCAAGACAAATTCTCACGAAAATCATTAATATTAAATTTAGCTAACAAGGATGGAGGTGCACATGTCGATGAAAATCTTGATTTGGACTATGAAAGATTGAAAGATGGATATTGGATTTATCCTAATGAAGTTGATGGAGAAGAAATAGACACTAAATTCGAGGATCCTCATTACCTTCATGTGAGACAAATTGCATGGGAAATATTAAATAGTAAAGATCTGTTGTCACTGATTGAATAAATTTATCGGACAACAATGTATATACAAAAAAGCGTGACATTAGTAAATCGAAGGGGCGTGGCTCGCTACAGCATTTTGGCGGTTTGATGAGTATGGAGCCCGTAATTGCCTAATTTGCATATACATAAACGTTAACATTCATACAATGAGATAAATCAGAAAATAAATTATGGAGATATTAAAAATTGAAAATATTATAACCCTGACAATTTTCTTTGTACCTGGTTTTATTTATTTAAAAGCGTATCGGTTATTTATTGCAGAAATTAAAACAGACCTTTCAAAAGATTTATATGAAGCCATTGGATTCAGTTTCTTAAATGCAATGGTTTTTGCATATCCAATTTATTTGATTCATGAAATAAATCTAGTTGTCGAATTCCCTTTCCTTTACTTTTTAATTCTCTTTTTTATAATAATTATTGCTCCCCTTTCTGTTGCATATATCTTTTCTATAATCTCAAGAAAAAAATGGTTTGGAAAATTTATGATTAGTCCGACCAAAAGCGCATGGGATTCTTTTTTCTCGGAAAAGGAAAGTTATTGGGTTTTGGTAACCCTAAAGAATGACAGAAAGATTGCAGGTAAATATGGACTAAACTCATATTCATCAACCTATCCAAATCCGAATGAAATATACATTGAAGAGGTCTGGTTACTTAATGATGAAAACGGGTTTGAGCGTATAAAAGACCAATCGGGAGGCATGCTAATAACAGAAAACGAAATATCAACAATAGAATTTTTTAACTAAATTTTAAATGTATGTCAAAAAAAGAAAAAAGTACACCGAAAAGTGATTCCGCAAAAGGTCAAACTAGAAAAGGTCATAGAATTGGAGAGGATAAATTAAACATTAATGCTTGGCAACCAACTGTTGATAAGACAACGACTCCTCCTAAGAAAGATGTTTCGAAAGACAAAAAATGAGCTTTGAAACAAATAAAGCACTAATGAAACATAATAAGCACAGGGTCCATTATACTCCATATTGTGTATCATATACAAGAACAAAAAATGCCCAACAGAAAAATAAATCATATTTATTGGTTTGCATATTACAACCTCGATTCCCCGAGTGTTCGATACAGGGCAAAATATCCATTGGACTTTGCCAAAGAAAAGTTGGGTATTTCAAGCAGTCTTGTTTTGCCGGGCTACTCGCCCAAAAGGCTGTGGAATTTTATCACGGGCTATATCGCAGCAATGGTTTTCCCGAAAAAGAATTCTTTAATAGTCATTCAACGGGTGAGGTCAAACTTCATTTATTCGAATTTACTAAAGCTATTGGTGCTCATCAGAAAAAAACGTACAGTTTATGACCTTGATGATGCCGATTACCTGGAGCATAACCCCGGGACAATTCACTTTTTTGCCCGAAACTGCAACTATCTATCCGCAGGAAGTCCGGCGATTGCTCAATACCTCATAAGGTTTAATAGAAGCGTATTTCACATTACTTCACCTACGCCTGACTATGGGATCGTAAAAAAAGCAAGAAAGGCAGTGTTCACAGTTGGTTGGGTTGGCAATTTTGGTTGGGGACACAAAGACAGTTTGTATACGTATTTGTTTCCGGCGCTAAAGGAACTGAAGTTTGAGTGCCGGTTAATCATGATTGGAATTACTCAGGAATCTGACAAAAAGGAAATCTGCCGTTACCTTGAAGATCACAGCAATATTAAGGTTGTATTACCAAGCGACATTGATTGGCATGATGAGAAATGGCTTCAAAACATGATCAGGCAATTTGACGTGGGTATCGCTACACTTCTGAACCACCCAATTCAAACCGCCAAGTCAGGAATCAAGGCAAAACAATATATGAACAACGGAATACCCGTTATTTGTAATGATCTTCCTGAAAACAAAAATGTAGTGATTGATAACTTCAATGGTCGTGTTTGTCATTCTGTTTCAGCATTCTCAAAACGGCTAATTGAATTTAAAAACATGGATGCTGAACACTATTGGCAATATTCCCGGAATGCAAGAAGTTCGGCTGAGCACTTTAACCATTGGAAATATTTTGAAGTGTTGGAACAAATGAAAAACGGCACAAAACAATAGGGCACCAATGAAGCATGTTTCCGCCTCCTTTGGAGCCGGATAAACCCTCCCCCCACCAATTCCCCTCTATTCATAACCATTCCAAAGGCATTTGGCACGGAATTTTTACCATGTTTACTACCCTAAACCCTTAATACCATGAAAACTGCATTTATAACCGTACGGCCAAAATACAATTCATACGGGCTATTCAGCATTGCCCCGCTCGGACCGGTTTACCTTGCTACCATGCTCAGCAACAAAGGCCATGAGGCCCGGGTTTTTGACGAAAGCCGTAGTTTTGTCTTTAACCGGAGGAACGGAAAAGTGAATCCCGCCGTTTTAAAATCGGATTTTATCGGGCTTTCGGTAATCTCTCCTGCTGCCAACCGGGCCAAAGAATTGATAGAGGCTATACGGCAACAAAAACCGGATATACGAATGGCCGTTGGCGGGCCGCATGTGACGGGGGAGGAGCAAGCCCGCGAATTTGCCCAGTTTGTGGATGTGGTGGTGCAAAACGAAGCCGAAACCATTATTGATGAGGTGGTGAACGGCAAGCTGAATGGC
>JAIPAP010000086.1 GCA_021740045.1 Bacteroidales bacterium | reverse complement strand
AGAATTTTGAGTTTAGAATTTTGAAGTAGGGGATGCGATAATTAAGCGGGATAATTGGCCTTAGCCGTTTCAAAGTATGCATGATATGAAGGCTTGACCGGTATGGCAAGGCCTCGTTGCAAACGAGGAGTTTAATAGGTATGCGTTAAGCTGCTGCAAGCCGGTGTTTTTCTTCGTTTACTATACACCCGTGAAATCTGCCTGAAACGCGCGCTATCAGCACCCCCCTCTCAGTCTCTCAGTCTCTCAGTCTCTCAGTCTCTCAGTCTCTTCGTCACTTAATCTCTCCGTCTCTCCGGTCTCTGCGTTCAAAACAGATGTGAGCGGGAAGGAGCAAAATCTGTTCCCTTAAAGAGAAAATAGCAATAGTTTATTCGAGAATTCGTATTTTTATTAAAAATTATGAAATGAGAGCGTATAGGTATATTGCAAAAATATCTGAAAAAGGAACCATTCAAATCCCTTTTAATCCAGCAATCTATAACCGGGAGGTTGAGATCATTATTGTTCCAAAACAGCCGGAAAAAGAAAAGGAAATGACCGCAACGGATTTCGTAAATAAATGGGCTGGATTTCTTAAGGAAAACAATACCGGGAAATCCAAGTTTGATTATCTTATGAGGAAATATAAATGAAAAGGGTTCTCTTTGATACAAATATCATCCTGGATATAGCATTGAAGCGTAACCCATTCTTTGAAGACGCATTTAAGCTATTTGGGTTAATTGATGATAAAAAAATAAACGGTCATATCACTGCTTCAACCGTTACAGATATTTACTATATTTCCAGAAACGAGAAAGGGCACGATGAATCAATACGATTTATTGAAAATCTTGTAGAAATTGTAGACATCTTAGGGATAGAAAAAGAAACCATCTTAAAGGCACTGGCTTTGAAAATGAATGATTTTGAAGATGCAGTTCAAACCTCAGCAGCCGAAATGAATGGAGTTGAGATTTTAATTACCAGAAATAAGGCGGATTTTACTGATACGGAAATTGAGGTTTTAACTCCTAAAGAGTTTTTAACACAAGGATTGTGATTGGAGAATGTAGAGTGGAGAATTAAGCTCGTAGCAGAGGTTATGTGGTTTATCGGGCTTGTTGGCTTTGTGGAGAGGGGATTTGAATTAAGAATTAAGAATTTAGAATTTAGAATTTAGAATTTTGGGGGTCAGCCCTTAGCGATCTTGGTCAATCATATACAATCTTCTTTGCCTTGTAGAGAGAGGAAAAATACAACACACCTAAAATGCTGTTCTTATAACGCAAAAAAATGCAGTAATGCTGTTTGAAAAGAGCATAATGTGTTATATTTGCTGTATAAAGAAAGCAAAATATGGAAGGATTGGTTGTTAAATCGCGGCAAAAGATTAAAAGTACGGGGACCGGCTTTGTCCGATACCTGATGGACAGGATCAATTGGAATGACCGGCTTATCGGTATTAAAGGGGCGCGGGGAGTGGGAAAAACCACGCTGGTGCTGCAATACCTGAAGCTACACCTGTCGCCACAGGAAGTGCCGCTATACATTAGCCTGGATGATCTGTATTTTTCGGCCAACCGGCTGTATGACTTGGCCAGTGAGTTTTTCAATCACGGTGGCACCCACCTGGTCATCGACGAGGTCCACCGTTACCCGGCCTGGGCACAGGAAATCAAGCTGATCTATGATGATTATCCCGCACTTAAGGTGGTGTTTACGGGTTCGTCGATGTTGACCATCCACAAGGCAAAAGCGGACCTTAGCCGGCGGGTCGCCATGTATACCCTGAAAGGTTTGTCGCTAAGGGAATATCTGAACTTTACCCAACAGCTGCACCTGCCGCCTGTTGACCTGCAAACCGTTTTTAAGGATCACGAATCCATTGCCGATGAGGTGAACAGTAAACTGCGGATACTACCGCCGTTTCATGACTATACCCGCTCGGGTTACTACCCTTTTTTCATGGAGTCGGCTCATAATTATCATGCCCGCATTTCGGAGGTGATCAGTACGGTGCTGGATTCGGACCTGACCTTCACCGTGAATATCAAACCGGAAGCAATCGGTAAGCTTAAGAAGCTGCTGTATATTGTAAGCCATAGTGTGCCGTTTAAGCCCAATGTTAGCAAGTTGAGCGAGCTGACAGGCATCAGCCGAAATGCCCTGATCACTTACCTGAATTACCTGGAGCGGGCTACTGTGCTCAATTTGCTCCATACGGAAGATTCGGGCATAGGATACTTGCGTAAACCGGAAAAGGTCTTCCTAGAGAATCCCAACCTTCTTTATGCATTGACAAACCGGGAACCAGACCGGGGAAATATACGGGAGACTTTCTTTTTCAATCAGCTTAACGATTTGCACCGCCTGTCGTTTGGTAAAAAAGGCGACTTTTTTGTCGACGGCAAATACACCATAGAGGTGGGCGGGAAGGATAAAACGCTTAAACAAATTGCCGGGATGCCTGAGGCATTTATTGCCTCGGATAATATCCCCACTGGGTTTCAAAACCGCATACCGTTGTGGTTGTTTGGTTTTTTGTATTGAGAAGCTCGTAGAAGTTTTAATGCGGGTTTTAAGTTTTATGTTGTTCGCTGATTTGGGGCTTAGAGACGAAGAGGGGAGAGACTGAGAGATGGAGAGACTGAGAGACGGAGAGACTTAGTGATGGGGAGAGAGGAGAGTTTAGATTGGAGAGTTTAGAGTGGAGAGTAGAGATTTTAGATTGGAGCCCCGATAGCCATCTGGAGGAGAATTCAGCCTTTATCGATCTTGGGTAGTCTCATTCAACCTTTTGTGCCTTGTGGATAGGGGAGGAAATTAGAATTAAGAGTGAGGAGTTTAGAATTTAGAATTTTGGGGGCTACAATCTACCTTGATTTAGATTTTTCCTTGCCCCTTTTCCTCATTACTTCATATCTTTGAAGCTATGGTTACGGTAATCGTAATTGCGCGAAATAATGAAAAAACCCTGGTTGAATGCCTGCGGTCGGTCGAGTCTCAGTTCAGGGATAACAACCGGTGGGAGTTGATTGTGGTGGATGGCGATTCGGAAGATGATACCTGGAACCGGGCTAAAAACTACCTGAAGCGCTCAGCTGAATATGCTTACCAGGTAATTATCAACAAGGAAAAGTCTTATGCGTGGAGTTGGAACCGGGGGCTGGAATATGCCCGCGGTGATAATATTTTGGTGGTCGACGCTGATACAGTCCTACCACCGGCATACATCAAAAAGGCTCTGAAAATTCTACAAAACCGCTCTGATGCCGGCGCTGTAGGTGGAGACATCGAATATCAATACCCCGGTAAAGAAAATGGTATGCTGAGTAAACTCTACCGTCATACCAATGATTTTCATGATTTTCCCCAGGGTGGGCCTTCTTCCGAAGGAATAGCCGAGCATCCGGCCTGCCCTTTATACAGGCGAGTGCTTTTTGAGCAGTTGGGGCAAATGGATGTAAGCCTGCAATCATTTGTGGAATTGGAGTTTCATCACCGGATAAGCGAGTCGGGTTGGAAGTTGTGGTTTAATCCTGAGCTAAAGGTTATAAAATATGCGCCAAGGAGCTTTGCCCGGCTTCTGGGGAAAATAACGGAGAACTACCGGCAGGTCGCCGGTTTAAAGCACCGGGGACTGGAAAAGTTTTATCATGGGCATGCTATAAGGCCTATTATATGGGGAGGTAGTGGTATTGTCTTGCTTATCCTGGCGTTTTTTAATTCTGTTTTTGCCTGGTTGTTTTTGCTGTTTTTATTAGCCTGGGTCGGGCAGCTATTTTTTAGGTTCAAAAGCCATATTTTGGAAGACAGCAAATCAGCCCAGTACCGTTTGCAAGTATTTTATTGGGTTCTTGTTATTCGGTTGGTAAAAATGGCGGGATTGCTCAAGGGATTTATAAAGAATAGGTTTTTTTGAAGTGTTTAATGAATAATTCTTTAGTCTTTAGGCTCGACTCATTTCTTCTTGTTACAAAAAGAAAACCCCGGGCGAGCCGGGGTTTTTGTATATGCTATTGCATGTTGGTTTATACATAGCCTTGGGCCATCATAGCGTCGGCAACCTTAACAAAGCCGCCTACATTGGCGCCTTTCACGTAGTTGATGTGGCCATCATTCTCGGTACCGAACTGAACACAAGTTTCATGAATATCCTTCATGATCTTCTGGAGTTTTTCATCAACCTCTTCGCGCGTCCATGATAAGCGCATGGAGTTTTGAGTCATTTCCAGTCCTGAAACAGCAACACCTCCGGCGTTGGCAGCTTTACCGGGACCAAAGAGCAATTTGTGCTCGGTGAATACCTCCACGGCCTCGGGGGTTGACGGCATGTTGGCGCCTTCGGAAACCACCTTACAGCCATTGTCGACCAATGCCTTGGCATCGTTTTCGTCAATTTCGTTTTGGGTGGCGCTGGGGATGGCTACATCGCATTTTACCTTCCAGGGACGTTCACCTTCGTGGTATTCGGCGCCGTATTTTTCGGCATATTCCTTAATACGTCCGCGTTTCACATTCTTGAGGTGCATCACAAACTCAAGCTTTTCCCTGTCGATACCGTTGGGATCATAAATGAATCCGGCGGAGTCGGAAAGGGTAACTACTTTACCGCCAAGTTCGGTAACTTTTTCGGTTGCAAACTGGGCCACATTACCTGAACCGGAAACAGATACCACTTTACCTTTAAGGGATTCTTTTTGCATTTTAAGCATTTCCTCGGCAAAATAAGTTGCACCGTAACCGGTGGCTTCCGGACGAATAAGACTACCGCCCCATTCACGGCCTTTCCCGGTTAATACACCTGTAAATTCATTCTTCAATCGTTTGTATTGTCCAAAGAGGAAGCCGATCTCACGACCTCCAACACCGATATCACCGGCCGGTACGTCGGTGTTTGGTCCTATATGGCGATAAAGCTCGGTCATAAAGCTTTGGCAGAAACGCATCACTTCATTATCGGATTTGCCTTTGGGGTCGAAATCCGAACCGCCTTTTCCACCGCCCATGGGTAGTGTGGTAAGGCTGTTTTTAAATACCTGCTCAAATGCCAGGAACTTAAGAATACCCAGGTTAACTGTTGGGTGGAAACGCAAACCGCCTTTATAAGGCCCGATGGCGCTGTTCATCTCAATACGGAACCCACGGTTTACCTGTACCTCGCCTTTATCATTGGCCCAGGGAACACGGAATATCACAACCCGCTCGGGTTCGGCAATGCGCTCCAGAATGCGAGCTTCACGGTATTTGGGGTTTTCTTCAATAAAGGGAATGAGTGATTCGGCTACCTCCCTTACCGCTTGGTGATATTCAACTTCACCCGGGTTTTTGGCGATGACCTTCGCCATAAAATCTTCAACCTTTTGCTCTAATACGTTGTTTGCCATAATAATCATTTGTTTTGGTTAATTATTTAAGGTTTGATCAAGCAATATTACAAAAATAATTTCACCGAAAAATGGAAAATAATTCAATATATCTGTGATACACCGAATTATTTTTTCAAACACAAGAATTTTTACCCGTACTTTTCTATTGCCTGGCTTCTGATAAGAAATAAGTTGTATAAATTTACGTATTATTAACAGTAGTGGTTATCAATTGATAGAACTTTCAGGTTAGGCGAAATTTTTATTAAGATTGGATATTAATAACCGGGAATACTGCGCAATGGACAAAACAGTATTGTAATGAAACAAAACGATAAATCCACCATGAAAAACAGCAGTGACATTCAGAAGCTGATCAATGAAAATACCGAGCGGCTTAAGGAGCTGTCTACTATCAACAGAACTACCCAGATCTTAAAAGAAGGAAAGCCCGTTGATGAGACCTTGCAGCAAATTGTGATGTCCATACCCTCGGGATGGCAGTATCCTGAATACACTTGTGCACGGATTAAGTTTGACGGAAAGGTTTATCGTTCGCCCAATTTTATTGAAACGCAATGGGTGCAATACCAAGGTTTTACAACCATCGATAATCGAAAAGGTTCTATAGAGGTTTTTTATATCCGGAAATTTATGGAGGCGGATGAAGGCCCCTTCCTGAAAGAAGAACGCGACCTGATCAACAACCTCACCGGTTTGCTTTCGGGTTACCTGAACAGTATGGCTGCAAAAGCCTTGCTGGGAGGTACCGAAGAAAAGCTTCCAAAATCCCAACCGGAAACTAAGGTCTATAAACCATCGGGATCGCGCAAGAAGCTGCTCCAACGATTTTTGAATAAAAACAATCAGGACCGTGATATCTATCACGACCTGATGCCCTTTAAGGTGAAGGAGATCCTGCTGGTGGCCAATCTATACGATGCTTACAGCATTGAACGCGAAGGCCGGTTTTCCGAACATGTGCTGGGTGAATACTATCAGCTTAATCTAACATCGGTTCCCCGGATCACAGGTGTTTCTTCGCCCGAAGAAGTTTTCGAGCAGCTTGGCTCCAAGCATTTCGATATGGTCATCCTGATGATGGGAGCCGATAAGAAAACCCCTTTGGATTTGAGTGTTGAAATTAAAAAAGCATATCCTTATATTCCAACTTTCCTGCTTTTGAATAACAATGGTGATATTGAATATTGCCGCCGGAAAAGCAAGGAACTCAATTCGATCGACAAAGTATTTGTTTGGAACGGGGAGTCGCAGGTGTTTTTTGCCATGATCAAGCATGTGGAGGATAAGATCAATGTGGAAAACGATACCCGCATTGGATTGGTGAGGGTGATATTGCTGGTGGAGGATTCGGCCAAATACTATTCACGGTACCTGCCCATGCTTTATAATATTGTGATGGAGCAAACCCGCCGTATTATCGATGATGTAAGTACCGATGAACTCTACAAGGTGCTTAAGCTAAGGGCACGTCCCAAGATCCTGCTGGCCGAAACATACGAAGATGCTGCCAACATCATCAACAAATATAAGGATTATATGCTTTGCCTTATTTCGGATGTAAAGTTCGAAATGAACGGCCAGGAAAATACTAGTGCCGGTTATGAGTTGATCAAATTTGCCAAAGACCAAATTGCCGATCTTCCTACAATTTTACAATCATCCGAACAGGAAAATGCAAGCCTTGCCCACAAGCTGAGAAGCACATTCATTAATAAGAATTCCGAAAGCCTCATGATGGATTTTAAGAGTTTTATCACGCACTTTTTGGGCTTTGGGAATTTTATTTATCGCGATAAGCAGGGAAATCAAATTTCAACGGCACGCTCTTTAAAAGAGTTTGAAAAAAGGCTCAAGACCATCCCGGATGAATCGCTGTTGTATCATGCCCGCCGCGATCACTTTTCATTGTGGTTGATGGCCCGCGGAGAGATACAAGCTGCCAAGATACTTAATCCCAGCAAGGTAACCGACTTTGAGAAAACCGAGGACCTTCGCAAGTATCTCATCGAGGTGATACAGAAATTCCGTAATGAGCAAAACAAGGGTAAGATCATTCCCTTTGAGGAAAATGCTATAGAAGATGAGAGCAATGTGGTGAGCCTGAGCGGAGGATCCCTTGGCGGTAAGGGAAGAGGCTTGGCCTTTATCAATACGCTTATCAACAATTATGACTTTGGGCAACATGTGCCCGACATCCATATAAGGGCGCCAAAGACATCAGTTATCGGTACCGAGGAATTCGAGTACTTTCTGGAACGCAACCATCTTCGCGATACTATTTACAATGAAACCGATTACCCTACTATAAAAGAGATATTTCTTAATTCACGCTTGACCGATACATTGGTCAGGCGGCTTAAGATCATTCTTAAGCACATTAAAAAGCCCATTGCCGTGCGTTCATCAGGCTTGTTCGAAGATTCTTTGATGCAGCCCTTCGCCGGCATTTTCGATACTTATTTATTACCCAATAGTCACCCCGATACAAATGTAAGGCTTGAGCAACTTAAAAATGCCATCAAATTGGTGTATGCCTCGGTGTTTTCCGAAACGGCCCGGGGGTATATTTCGGCGGTGAATTATCAAATTGAAGAGGAGAAGATGGCCGTGGTGCTTCAGGAGGTGGTCGGTCATGAATACGACGGTTATTTTTACCCGCATATTAGTGGTGTGGCGCAATCGTACAATTACTACCCCTTTGCTCATATGAAACCGGAGGAAGGTTTTGCCGTGGCGGCCCTGGGTTTGGGTAAATATGTAGTGGATGGGGAGAAAGCCTATCGCTTCTCGCCTAAATATCCCAACACCGATATTAACACCCCCAAAGATCAATTTAAAAATTCACAAGTGGAGTTCCTGGCAGTTGATCTGAACAAATCGGAACCCAAACTGCTGGAAGGTGATGATGCCGGCTTATCGCGATTGGATATCGATGTGGCAGAGCGCCATGGAACACTCAGGCACCTGGCCTCGGTGTATGACAGGGAAAATGAACGTATTGTGCCAGGATTGACGCACGCAGGCCCCAGGATCATCAACTTTGCCAATATTTTCAAATACAATTACATTCCACTGGCCCAAACCATTGAGGTGGTGATGGATGTGGTGCAGGAAGCCTTGGGTTCGCCTGTGGAAATTGAATTTGCCGTAGACCTGAAGAAAGACCAGAACCTTAAAGCTTCATTTTATTTGCTTCAGATCAAGCCCTTGCTTGGCGCTAAACAAGGCTATGAGGTGAATATGAAGGATTATGATAAGGAGCAAGTGATGCTTTATTCCGAAAAGGTGATGGGCAATGGCCTGATAGATGATATAACAGATGTGGTTTATGTGGACCCCCGGGACTTCGATAAGGCACAAACCAAGCAGATGGCGAAGGAAATCGATGAGTTGAACCAGCATATGCGTAAGGAAGGCCAGAAATACGTATTGATCGGCCCGGGACGCTGGGGAACACGCGATCCATGGATAGGTATACCGGTTAATTGGCCACAGATCAGTGAGGCTAAGGTGATTGTGGAAACCAGTCTTGAAGGTTATCCCTTGGATGCATCTTCCGGATCGCACTTTTTCCATAATGTCACCTCTATGAATGTGGGCTACTTCTCCGTGCAACCCGAGCATTCCAAAAGCTACATTAACTTTGATGTGCTCCGGCAACAACAGGTGGTTTCCAATTCGGGCTTTTTCACCCATGTGAAATTTGACAAGCCCCTGGAAATTAAAATGGATGGTAAGCAGCAGATTGCGGTTATTACGCATGATGAGAAGGGGGAGTAAGTTGTGTTGGAGACTGAGAGACTAAGTGATGGAGGGAATGGAGATTGTAGATTGGAGAGTGTAGATTTTAGATTGGAGAATTTAGATTGGAGAATTTAGTCTTTATCGGTCTTGGGCGGGCTCATTCAATCTTTAGAGCCTTGTGGATAGGGGTGGAATTTAGAATTAAGAGTGAGGAGTTTAGAATTTTGAATTTTGGGGAATCAATCTTTATCAAGTGATAATGTAGTCCGCTAATTTTCGCGAATTGAGAGCATAGGGACATAGAGGCTTAGAATTTAAAGACAGGGGATAACGTCTCCATGCTTCTGTTCTTTCTTCTATTCTCTACTTTCTATCGTCTTGATAATTTAATCCACATAATTTCCAGTATAGCATGCTATTTGTTTCTGGGGATGGAAAATTTACGTCCAAGCAAAAAATTACGTATATTTAACCTGATGTAAAACAAACAAAAGCGTGTGGTTATGAAAAAGATCGGATTTCTATTGATTATGATCGGTTTACCCCTTTTCCTGATTGGGCAAACCCGGACAGGGGGTGGTATGGGATATTTTATGGTAGGCCCCGGAATGATGCAATGGGATGAGCTCAACACGGAATTTCCAGCAGAATATCCTGAATTGGAAAATACCAGCATTGAATTTGGCGGCGGTGGATTTTTTGCCGTCAGTAATTTCATCATTGGTGGTGAAGGTGGCGGATTATCGGAACGCACTTTCGATAATCAAAACTATAATGTGACCACTTCAGGTGGATTCGGCATGTTCCAACTGGGCTATATGGTGTTTAACCGGAAGAATTTTACCCTTTACCCGTTGGTGGGCTATGGCGGTAAGGATATTTTTCTTAAAATAACCGAAGACCGTGATATTGACTGGAATGAATTGGTGGCCAATCCACGGCAATCGACTGAGCTTCAACTGTCGAGTTCGCTTCTCGACCTGGGGATAGGGTTCAACTATTTTGCCCTGGGCGGAGGTAGCGAAAAGGGTTACGGCGGCTTTTCCATAGGATTGCGCGCCGGTTACCAGATGGCCTTTGAGGATAATGACTGGAAATACGATAACGGTGATGTATACGAAGCCCCCGATTTCGATATGTCGCATTTTTACGTAAGATTGACGATCGGTGGCGGTGGATTTGGAAAGTACTAAGATGCTGCCGGTTACCCCCGGTCAAATAAATGGGTTAAATTGCATGAAATTTGATCGGGGATTTGTCTATGCAAAAACTGGGACAAATACTTCAACGCATCGACGGAAAAGGTTACGGTGCTTATAAAGACCTTGGCGGTAAAGCCTTTGATATAAGCTGGTTTCGTCTTCAATTTACCAAAATACAAGCCGACCCGTATGCGCCGCCCTCGAAATTAATAGTTACAACCCGAATAGAAGATACAGGTATTCCACGCGATATTTTGGATGATCCGGTTCAGCGAACGGCCTTTTTCGATTTTCTGCACCGCCGGTTCAAAAAGCTGAACAAAAGCCGCGACCTGGTTCTGCCACGAACTACACAAAAGGTCCATATACGCTCTATTTTCAGGGTAAAAGAAGATCATTTGCAGTTTAACTTAAAGATACAGTTACCGGCACAGGGCCGCAGAATTCTAGGGCGGCAGGCCCATAGCATTATTGCCGACGAGCTCCCGAGGCTGCTCGAAGAAATACTCCTTTATGATAACCTGCCGGTGCAACCTCTGAACAGGCATATCAGCCTGTACATCGATCAGCATTACATCCGGAAAAAATTATCGGAAGAAAAGCTGCTGGCATTTGTGGCCAACAATGCTGTACTGCCCCGTGAAAGCGGCGTTTCGGATAAACCGCTTGAGGAAGCTGTACCTTTCGAGACGCCCGGATCGATGGAAATGAAAATGGAGCTTCCCTCGGGTAAGGAACTCATTGGTATGGGCGTGCCTGAAGGTGTTACACTGATATGTGGAGGCGGTTACCACGGCAAAAGCACTTTGCTGAATGCTTTGCAGGAAGGGATCTATGATCATATTACCGGCGACGGCAGGGAGTATGTGATCACCCGCGACGATGCCGTGAAGATCCGCGCCGAAGATGGCCGGAGCATCAAAGGGCTGGATATCTCTTCCTTTATTGCTGGTCTGCCTTATGGCAAGGATACGGTTAAATTCAGCACGGAAAATGCCAGTGGCTCAACCTCCCAGGCAGCCAACATAATAGAGGCTATAGAAGCCGGCAGCAAGTTGATGATGATCGATGAGGACACCTCGGCTACCAACCTGATGATACGCGACCACCGCATGCAGGAGTTTATCCATAAATCCAGCGAGCCCATTGTGCCTTTCATCGACCGTATCAGGGAGCTATGGGAAGACCAAGGCGTTTCGACAATTATGGTGACCGGCGGTGTGGGCGATTATCTGGAAGTGGCTGATCAGATTATTGTAATGGACAATTATCTACCGGAAAGTAAAATGGAGGAAGCCCAACAGCTTATTGCCAATTATCCCTCCAAGCGCATTAAAGAGGTTACCGATCCCTTTCATATCAATACCGAACGAAAACTGGTGGTACGATCGATCAATCCAACCAAGGGCCGTAAAGTGAAAATGGGCGCTAAATCGCTTAACAACCTGATGTTCGGGATGGAAAACCTGAATACCGCTCACCTTGAGCAAATTGCAGAACCCTCGATCATTACCACAGCCGGAGAGGTTATTTATTCATTAACGAAAGAAAACAAAAAATCGATCCCCCTGGTGGAAAGCATAGCCGCTGCTCAGGAGAAAACTTTGAAGCAGCAATTTGAAAACCTGATGCATAGTGACAATTGCGATTATACTTTACCCCGGAAATTTGAGGTGATCTTCATCGCCAACCGTTTGCGGCAATTGGAGATACAACCATAGGCAGGCGTGCGGTTAGTGAAATAGTCACAAGATGGGTTAAAAGGTGCGTGAGGTGTAGCGTGGGGAAGGTGATTAGTTGATTAGTAGATTAGTTAATTAGTTAATTTGTAGCTGGATAGAGGAGCGCCACCAATTAACCAATTAACCAATTAACCAATTGACCATTTAACCATTTAACGCATTTTCGAATAACCAAAGATGTTCTATGATAGTGGCGAACAATACCGGGTGCGTAGCAGTTCGGTACTTCACTTATTGCTGCTTAAATTCAGGTAATCCAGGTATTTGCCGGAGTCTTTTCCGTAATACTCAACATTTTCACCGGTAATCATATAAGTGCTTTCTTCACCTGCGATCTTGGAAAATAATACTTCCCATTCTTTATTGTCTTTACAGCACATCAGTATTTTAACAAGGTTTTCGTTGCGTTCCGAGGTTAGCATTATATTGCAGTATGGGCAAAAGAACTCCACCTTTTCACCTTGTGCTATTTTGAGTTGAGGGTGTTTTAAAACCGAATAGTTTCCTAGTTCGGGGTGTAGCATGATCAATCCCTGTTTTCCGGATTGGGTTTTAGCTTGAAACACCACATTTTCTCCTACATTTAAGTAGTTGCGGCAATTTGGGCAACGGTAATTAGTTGTTTCCATGTTTGATAAATTTTTGTCCTGGCCTGTTCATATTGCTATTCCTTCTTCTTCCAAACCTTAATTTCGAAACACTATTTATAAGGTTTCGGTTTAAATGAGCACCCGATTTTATGACAATTATTCGCCATTAAAAGTATATAACAAAGCGGTAAAAATCAAACATATTACTTTGTTTATTATGCCTGATGCCTTGGTTGTATGGTTTTAACTATTTGAACCAGCGCTTGGTTTTCCTTGTTTATACAAGAGACAAATTGCAATTTGGAATGAATATATATAAAACCGGCATGTCAATATGTGGTTTCATGTTGATGGCTTTAAGTATCCAAGCCCAGCATGCCATCCTAAAAAGCTTCATTGGGGTACAGCAGGATGATAAGGTATTTCTTCGCTGGACCATCAAATCGGGAGAACAATGTGATGGAGTGCGCATTTTCCGGGCCACCGATACGGTTAATTTCAGGCAAATCGGTGAAATCCCGGGTGTTTGCGGTAGTTCGATCAATGAAGTGAGTTATACATTTTACGATGAAAACCCTGCACCCAACCGAACCAATTACTATCGGCTTGAGATGGGCAATCAGGGCTTTTCAACATACAAGGCAGTTGAATATCTCGATTTGAATGCAGAAGGTTTTGCCCTTTTGCAAAATCCGGTGTATGACCGTTCGAAGATCTTATTCAAAAACCCCAACCGCGAAAGCTACCGTTTGGAAATTCACTCTCTTTCCGGAAAGCCGGTATATCATATGGAAACAAACGGTAATTCTTTTATGCTCAACGCCGCAAAGCTTCCCAGGCAACTGCTTATTTTCAGGGTATGGAAAAAAGGTACATTGGTTTTTAAGGGAAAGTTGGTGGTGAAGTGAAAATCATTTTAACAGAATATTTTGCTTGATTTACGGTTTACATAATTGTAACTTTGTGGTATATGTAAACCAATCATTATGAAAGAAATAGTTGGCAGCCGGTTAAAGAAAGCCCGGAAAATGGCTTCACTTTCTCAAGATCAGTTGGTTGAGAAAATGGGGCATATCGTATCAAAAAATGCTATCTCAAAATATGAAAGAGGATTGATGCTCCCGAATAGTAAGATATTATTAGCTCTGTCTAAAGCCCTTAATGTTAAATCGGATTATTTTTTTCGAAGCAATATGATCTCTATTGATAAAATGGAGTTTCGAAAAAAGCGTAAACTTGGAATAAAGCAGATCGACTCAATTAAAGAGAATGTCATTGAATTTATTGAACGATACCTTGAGTTAGAGCAGCATTTGGGTATTAATTCCGAATTTCAAAATCCCCTCTGTGAAATTGAGATACAACATCCGGAGGATATTGAACAGTCTGCGAGCACCCTTCTTAATAAATGGAATTTGGGTATTAATGCCCTGCCTAATGTAATAGACCTTTTAGAAGATAATGAAATAAAGGTAGTTGAAATAAATGCCAGGAATGAATTCGATGGTTTATCAGGATATGCCAGCAAGAAATATCCTGTTATAGTTTTGAATAAGAATTTTTCAGTCGAACGAAAAAGGCTAACTGCCTTGCATGAATTGGGTCATCTTCTTTTATCTTTCCATGAAAGCTTTGATGAAAAAGAAAAAGAGAAAATGTGTTTCCGGTTTGCAGGCGCGCTTTTATTGCCGCAAAAGACTTTGAAAGCAGAATTAGGCGTAAAAAGATCCAACATATCGAAACAGGAACTGATTTTGCTTAAAGAGCAATATGGGATTTCAGGACAAGCGCTTATGGCAAGGGCCAGGGATTTGGGAATTATTTCTGATCAGACTTACAGAAGATTTTTTGTTATAATTTCCAGAAACAGGCAGGAAAAGGGCCTCGGATATTATCAGGGAAAAGAGGAGCCGGTGAGGTTCAGGCAATTATTAGCGCATGCAACCTCGGAAGGAATAATCAGTATGAATAAAGCAGCTAATATCGCCAATAAAAAATTGGCTGAGTTTAGGGAAGAAATTAATGCTGTTAGCATCCCGGGTAGATTCACGGATTGAACCTCACCCTATTTCCATTGAGGATTTTCACTCGGGCAATCCATTCGTTCAAGAGATCAAGAAAACAGGTGTGGAGGTGTTATGGAGAGTTTGACAGGAGTTTTTCATCCTTGTAAATAAAAACCCCGCACCTCCATCAACTAGGCGAGATGCGGGGTTAGTTTTGTTTAGGTTTTATTAATCATTTGCAGTTCGTACTACTTCTTTTTTGGGTTTTACCATGATGGAATACATGGAGGGAACCACCACCAGTGTAAGGAAAGTGGCAAAGGCCAGTCCGAAGATGATGGTCCAAGCCAGCGGTTTCCAGAAGGCAGCGCTGTCGCCGCCAAAAAAGATATTCGGCTCCAGTTCGGTAAATAGCGATACAAAATCGATGTTCATGCCGATAGCCAACGGAAGCAATCCGAGTATGGTAGAAGCCGCTGTGAGGATCACCGGGGTTAAACGGGTGGCTCCACCCTGCACAATGGCTTTGAAACTTTCCATACCGTCATCGATGAGCAGGTCGGTATAGTCGATAAGGATAATGGCGTTTTTCACCACAATTCCGGCCACCGCAATAATTCCCATTCCGGTCATGATCACTGAAAAATCGATATCAAACAAGATCAATCCCAATAAGACACCGATCAGGCTAAAGAGGATCTGCACAGAAATGATCAGGGGCTTTACCAGGGAGTTGAATTGTACTACCATAATCACAATGATCAATACAATTGCGAGGAGGAAAGCAAAGGAAAGGAACTCGGCGTTTTCCTGCTGATCTTCCTGCTCGCCGGTAAATTGCACGTTATATCCCTTGGGAAGTTGTGCACGGAATTCCCCCAGCGAACCATCGATTTGCTGCACGATCTCGTTGGCATTGTATCCTGATAATACATTGGAATACAGTGTGACCACACGCTCGTGGTCTTTCCGTTTAATGCCGCCGTAGGTTTGGGTGTACTCGATATCGGCTATCGCTGAAAGTGGTATTTTATTCAATCCATTACCATTTCCCGGCAGCATCAGGTTAATACCCATGAGCGTTTCCAGGTCGCTACGGTAATCTTCTTTCAATCGTAAACGAATATCATATTCATCCTCACCGTCGCGGATCTTTGAAATATCACTTCCATAAAGGGCCGTTCTCAAGGTGGAACCTACATAAGCAGTCCTGATGCCCAATTTACTGGCTTTATCCCGGTCGATATGAATGGCCAGCTCAGGGGTATTGGTTTCGATATCGGTTTTCAGTTCCTCTATGCCGGGAATACTCATATCCTGTATAGTCTGTTTGAGATTATCAACAATGGGAATGATCTCTTCAAATTCCTCACCGCTCACCTCAATGTTGATGGGTTTTCCGGTGGGTGGCCCCATTTCCTCACCGGAAACAGTAATCTCGGTACCGGGAATATTCTCAACCGCTTCCCTGATCTCATCCAGGTAGCGCTCGGTGTATGGCATTTCACGGAACTGATATTCCACAAAACCGATGCTCACCTTGGCCAGCTTGTCTTGCGTGGTGCGGTCGAACACATCCTCACCGGCATTTACAGCTACGTTGGTTACCACACTTTCCACATCCGGGTTATCTTCCCCCAATACCTTAAAAATGCGGTTTTCCACTTCACGGACTACCGAGTCGGTTGTCATCAATTCAGTACCTGCCGGCATTTTCAAATAGGTGTATATGTTATTCGGATCACCGGAAGGAAATACTACCACCTTGGGTGGCTTAACACCCATGAGGAAAAATGTGAAAGCAAGGAGAACTATTGTAGCTACGATTACAATATAGGGTCGTTTGCCTTTCAGCAGGAAATGTAGTGTTTTCTTATATGAGTTGGATATGGCCGGCAGCACCCTCTTTTGAAAGCGCCTTATAGCACCTGCCAGCACGTAGCGTACCGAGAGATACAACAGCAAGGCAAATATGAGGATATGCCCAATAAATTCAATGTTCAGCATATAGCTTACCGCAGTAATACCGGCAACCAGTATGATAGCAATAAGATTCTTTTTATGGCTCACGGCTATTGGTTTATCGCGATATTTCATAAAGGATACCGCAAATACCGGATTCATGGTGTAAGCCACCAACATGGAGGCCATCAGGGTAATGATAATGGTAACCGGGATGTACATCATGAATTCACCGAAAATGCCCGGCCAGAAGATAAGCGGGAAGAATGGCGCCATAGTGGTAAGGGTTCCGGCAAAAACCGGTCCGGCTACTTCGCCGGTTCCTATTTTGGCTGCGGGAGCAATGGGTAGGTTCGGGGTATTCATAAAGTGGCGGTAAATGTTTTCCACTACTACAATGGAGTTATCTACCACGATTCCAAGCACCAGGATAAAAGCCATTAATACCACCATGTTCATGGTAAACCCGATGGCGGGGATAAATATAAATGCAATGAGCATGGAGAGCGGGATAGCTACCGCCACAAACAACGCATTGTCAACGCCCATAAAGAACATCAGCACCAGCACCACCACAAAAAATCCCAGGACAATGGTGTTGAACAGGTTGCTCACACTGTTGCGGGTCCAGTCGCTTTGGTCACCGGTGGTGACGATCTCAAGATTGGATGGAGCTTCAGCCTGAAAATCCTTCAAAATGAGCTTAATTTCATCAATGGCTTCAATAAGGTTTTCACCGGTCTTTTTGATCACATTCAGGGTGATTACATCATCGCCTCCCAGACGAGAGAAGCTTTCACGCTCTGCAAAGTCGTCTTTAACCTCTGCAATGTCTTCCATATAAATGCCCGGCCTGAGCATAATGCGGCTGATATCATCCACATTATTGAATTCACCTAATACACGCATATTGCGCTCCATGCCATCCATCTTAAGCTGTCCGCCCGAAATAGTCATGTTTTCCATGGCAATGGCGTTTTCAATCTCATTAAAAGATATCCCTGCCGATTGCATCTTATACAGATCCACATTGATCTGGAATTCACGCTCCAGGGCGCCCACGATATCCACGCGGGTAATGGCCCGCATCCCTTCGATCTCATCCTGCAGGTCCTCGGCGTATTCCTTGATCTTTACCAGGTCCATATCACCCGTCATGTTAATGAACAGAATGGGAAATTCAGAGGGGTTGATCTCCAGTACTTCAGGATCACTTAAAATGCCTTCAGGAAGTTCGGATTTGGCTTTATCCACGGCTTCCACTACATCCTGGTAGGCTTCACTGTTATCCACATTGGTTTCGAATTCGATAAGGATCATGGAAAAATCCTGTACCGAGTTACTGTTTAGCTCTTTGATGCCATCGATGCTTTTCAGCTCCTTTTCGATGGGACGG
>JAIPAP010000085.1 GCA_021740045.1 Bacteroidales bacterium | reverse complement strand
TTCGGATATTTTTGGCACATCAAGCCCGCGGGCAGCAACTTCCTTTTTCAACAAGGTCATTTTTCCGGCAACAGCTTCATATACGTCACCCGAAAGGATGCCGGCAAAAAAGTTACCCCCGGCCATCGGCAGAAAAGAGCAGCCCATATAAAGCGCTACCTTGTCTTTTGGGGCAATTTTCCCAATGTATTCAATGATCTTGGGCGAACTCGCCATCTCACCCACGGCAAACACCAGTATGGTTACAATAAGGTAAAGGCCGTTCTGTGTCATAAATGTAAGGCCCAGTCCAATGCCTGCAATGAATATCCCGGAGATCATGGCATTTAACGGCTTGAAGCGCATCACCAGGGTGGAGATCAATAATTGGAAAAGTACAATGTATCCCGCATCGATATTGGTCATCATTTCGGGGGCAATGGTGCCGCGGCCGGTGCCGATGGCATTGGCCAATCCCGGTGATATGGAAGCCAGGGCATCATACACCACGGTGGTATCCACCCATTGCTCGATAAATACCGGCAAGGTGTAAAACAACTGGTTATACATGGTCCAAAAACCCACGATAATGATCAGGAAAACCAGGAACTTAAAGTCCTTTAAAGCAATGTAAATATTTTTCAGTATGGTCAGTATGGATTTTCCCAAAGGCTCTTCGCTTTGCGCACGGGCCGGCTCTTTATAAAAAAAGATCACCAGGATAAAATTTACAGCAATAACCAGGGATGAGAGCCAAAAAACATACTGCCAGTCGAGCTCCCGGAATTTAGCGGCAAAGATGGGCCCAATGAAGGCCCCCACATTCACCATCATGTAAAAGAAGCCAAAACCGATGGAAGAGGTTTCATCATCGGTGGTTTTTGAGATGGTGGCCGAGATCACCGGCTTGAACAGCGCCGCACCTACCGCCACAAACAAAAACACCACGAACATCCCGCCATAGCTGGTGACCACACTCATTAAAAAATAGCCTACCGTAAGAATGGCATAGGAAACAATAAGTACCCGTTTATAGCCAAAGCGATCGGCAATGGCGCCGGTAATGACCGGCAAGAAATAAAGGATAGCCACCACGGTTCCCATAAGGAAACCTTTTTGGCTTTGGGTAAAGCCCAGTGCGCCCGTATCGCGCGATCCGGTAAGGTAAAGCGCCAGGACCATAAACATCCCATACCAGGCCCAGCGCTCGAACAATTCCATGGTATTGGCCGTCCAAAAGGATTGGGGAAATCTCTTAATCACCCGTGTAAATCGATTAGCCATAGTGAGTTATAGTTAATGAGCGGCAAAGATAGAGATTTTAGCGCAGAGCGCGGAGCGTCATAAGGATCATTAAAAAAAAGAAGCGGATTTAGCTCCGCTTCTTTTTATTGGGTTATTACGTGTTATTGTTAAACCGGGTCAATTCGCCCCCTATCTCAAAATATCAAATATCGAATATCAATCCTGAAGGCACCTGACTGAGAAACCGTAGCTCCCACTGCTGCTGCTACGGTATACTTCAACGAAGGCATAGTCCAAGCGTCGGTACCACGCGTCACTACTGTACTCCGATGAAGTCCAAAAGATCGCTTTTAAACCCACATAATTGAAATCTCCACCATAGTGACGGCGGCCCGCCGGCAGGGCTTCAAAGCCAAAGGCATCGGAGCCATTGCCGTTATCTTCCCAACCGCTCTTACTTTTCAGATTATAGGCGGCATCGGAACCACGTAATCCGGTGTCTTCCCATTCGGAGGCAGGGTAGTTGTACTGCCTGTCTACGGCGCCTTCCAGCATCATCCACTCTTCATCGGTGGGGATATGCCAGCCGGGCGGGCAAATGCCCTGGGTTCCCTGCTGGGCGGTGTACTGCATCATTTCATCCCACTGGTATAATCCACCGTAGGTTTCACAATTTGCCTCAAAGTTACCGTAGCAATACTTTTCAATCTCTCCGTCATTACTCATTTCCTGATCACCGGAAATCATGGTTCCAATATTCAAATTTTCCCTCATCCAGCATTGATCACCTATTACAATTGTTTCATAGGACTGCCCTCCATAGTCTATGGTGCCGCAATCAGCGAGCGGTGGTGTGCTGAATTCGATTTCTTCACTATAAAATGTTCCATATCTATTGGTGGCATATGCTCGCACATAATATTTGGTATCATACATAAGAAAATCAAGTTCACTGGTAAATTCACCCGGCACCTGCATACTCCCTAATTCGGTAATGCTGTTATTAAGCGTGGGTTCCGGCTCTTTGGACCAGCAATGGCCATGCTGAATGATTTGAGCACAATTCAATTCCGTTATTTCCCCCCTAACTTCAGCTGAGATTTGAGATAGTACGGTATGATCGATGTTATTTATTTCCGGTTTACAATACATCTCCACATCCAATTTATAATCGGTGTCACTTATAAAAATGGTTGTTTCTTCGTTTTCATAATTATCATGGGTAATTTGTATAGTATGCTCCCCTTTGGGCACAGAAGCGAGCTGGTAATTGCCCGATGCGCTTGACTGGGCTGTTAAGCCACTTTCGGAGCCATCGGGATTTAAAACCACCAGGGTAGCACCCTCAATGGGATTTTCCGTCTCTTGCTCCCTAACCGTTCCAACAATATAATGGGTGAGGATTTCGGAGGTCATGCCGATATCATGAGAGGTGGTGTCCGTTCCTATTACAATTTCGGAAGAATAGGTGTCAAAGCCTTCCTTGGTGGCCTCGAGGATGTGGCTACCATATGGTACTTCTGTAATTTCATAATAACCCCCGGCACCGGTGGTGCCGCTTTTTTCGGCTACTTCCACAAGTACGCCATTAACGGCAATGGAGGTGTTGGCATAAAAAACCTTGCCGCTCACCTTTCCCTTCGGGTTTAGTTCTTCCTTATCCACATAAATATTGATGGATTCAGAGGTGGTTTCCGCGCCGTCGTTCACTGTGGCAGTAACCTCATACTGTGCCAGGGAATCACTTACCGGGGCTTGCCACATGACCGAAGCCTTGTTGGTTTGCCCGATAAATGAGCCTCCATCGGAAGCCCAGGAATACGAAAGTTCATCCTTGTTATTATCGGTAGCCACAACCGTGATACCGATTTCACTACCACCCGGGATGCGATTGGAAGCCGATGTAGCGGGATTACTGCTTATACTTTGGATGACCGGCGGGGTGTTCTCTTCTTCGTTACCGTTGTCGTCATTCTTTTCACAACTGCTTAAAACAGCCAGCAGCGTGGCTGCAAGCAAAATGCTGATGGATAAAATACTTTTTCTCATGATAAATGAAATTTAGAGGGGGTAGAACCATAAATATTTTGTTTTGAATAACAAACATACTTTAATATATCTTTAACAAAAACAATATATTAGACGTTGGCTATGTGAGTCTCGTGTTTATAATTGATCCCTAAAGATAGTAAATATATCTTATTTGTGCTCAAATTGTTCCTGATTTTTTTTACATAATCTTGCATTAAGTTATTTGGATTATCTGGCAAAGGCAATGTGAAAAGCTATATTGATTGCCACACCAAAGTTAATAAAGACGACTATTTGTTTACCATAAGAAAAATGAATCAACAAATCAAGTGCTTTGGCTATGTCATAAAAAGCCTTTCAAAACCAGCTTTTTTCAGCCACACTTAATCGAGAACCCCCATAGCTCTATATATATTCCCAAAGAGTGTCTCCCTGGCGAGATGCTTTTTTTTAATGGCCTTGCTCCTACTAGTTGATATACAATTTTTTAGTGATCACTTTCCGTGTTTTACGTAAAGCCCTTAGGTGATAAACCTATGCCATTTTCCGTTTTCCCTCTATTGCAGCAAACAGTATTTTTCAATTGCTTTGGTGGTTTAAAGCCTAAACTTAAACCAAATCATTATGAAAAAACTTGTAAAAAGCGCCGCTATGATCCTGATAATGGTGTTGTGCATTCAATCGATGTCGCAAGCCCAGGGATTTAATGTAGGGGCCGATGTGTTTAACCGCTATGTGTGGCGGGGTATGGACTTTGGCAATTCGCCCAGCATACAGCCCACCCTTTCCTATGAAACCGATTTTGGACTTGAAATCGGCTACTGGGGCGCATATTCAACCACACTGGTGAATTACCAGGAAACTGATCTGTACCTTTCCTATACGATTAGCGACATAGTTAGTGTGGGAGTTACCGATTATTTCTTCCCCGACGGCAATGCAACAAGCATTCAAAACAATTACTTCGAATACGATGAAGACAAAACCGGTCATATCTTTGAAGCGAACCTGGGCTTTAACGGCCTGGAAAATTTTCCGGTTTATCTGTCATTAAACTACAATTTCTGGGGAGCCGATAACGACAATTCTTTTTATGGAGAGATCGGCTACGAAGGCACTGCCGGGAATTATGATTACACCGTATTTGTGGGAGCTACTTCCGGAGAAGGCATTTATCTTCCCGATGGTTCCGATGGATTTAGTGTGGTTAACCTGGGCTTATCAGCTTCAAAAAAGATCCCTATTACTGAGCAATTCGCTTTACCAGTATCCGGCTCGCTGATCTTTAATCCGCAGGCGGAGAACATCTTTCTTGTTATCGGAATTTCACTTTAACGAAAATATTAACTCACTTAAAAACAAAATATTATGGAAGGCCATATAGGTTTTATGCTTGTTGCTACAAGCCTTGTTATGTTAATGACCCCCGGTTTGGCATTTTTTTACGGCGGACTGGCCGGAAAAAGAAACATCCTGGGTATTATGATCCAAACCTTTGTTTCACTTGGCATTACCACTATCCTGTGGTGGGCTATAGGGTATTCATTAAGTTTTAGCGGAGAGGGTGGCGTAATCGGAAATTTTGATGCCGCTTTTTTGCATAATTTCACTTTGGAAGAATTGTATAGCACTGAGGATGGGAATATTCCTCCACTGTTGTTTTTTACCTACCAAATGATGTTTGCCATTATAACTCCGGCACTCATAACCGGGGCATTCATTAACCGTATCACTTTCAAATCATATCTTATTTTCCTGGTTTTATGGCAGGTATTTGTTTATTATCCTTTTGTCCACATGGTATGGGGTGGAGGTATTCTGCAGCAATGGGGTGTTCTTGACTTTGCAGGAGGTATTGTTGTTCATGCCAGTGCCGGTTTTGCTGCATTGGCTTCAGTCATTTATGTGGGTCCGCGAAGAGATAAAGCCTCCCCTGCCAATAGTATTCCGTTGGTAGCAATTGGAACAGGCTTACTATGGTTTGGCTGGTATGGTTTTAATGCAGGAAGTGAATTACTTGTTGATAGTGTAACCATACAAGCATTTGTAAATACAGATATTGCAGCTTCGGTTGCTGCCATTACCTGGCTTATTATTGAGTGGTCGCGCGACCGTAAGCCAAAGTTTGTAGGATTATTAACAGGTATCATTGCCGGACTAGCCACCATAACTCCGGCTGCGGGATTTGTACCTATCTGGGCTGCGGCGCTTATTGGGTTACTTTCGGGAGGCATTTGCTACCTTGCCGTCCAGCTTAAAAACAAATTGAGCTGGGATGATGCCTTAGATGTATGGGGTGTACACGGTGTTGGAGGGCTCCTTGGAACCATTTTGCTGGGCGTTTTCGCATCCTCGGCTATTAATCCCAATGGTGTTGACGGCCTGATATATGGCAACAGCGCTTTTCTGATTAAACAAATTGTTGCCGTGGTATGTGCATCGGCTTATGCGTTCATCTTCACCTATATTATGCTGGTGGTTATCAACTTCTTTACACGGGTAAAAGTATCGGAAGAACATGAGGACCTCGGCCTCGATGAAGCTTTACATGGAGAAAAAGCCTATGATGAAGGGGCTCTTTAATTACTAACCAATACCAAACTAAAGGCACAGAATAAGGTTTTCTGTGCCTTTACTATTTCCGTTTAAAATTTTTCCTAATTTTACCCTTATATATGAATACTATGAGATATCTCCCAATACGTGATAAACTAATCCTTAATTACGTCATCATTGGTATATCAATCATCTTCCTGATAGGAAGCTTTAGCTATCAAACGTCCAGAGAAGCTGTATATGAAAGAACTTTCGAGCAGCTAACATCTTTAAGAGTGATTAAAAAAGACCAAATCGAAGATTTTTTCAGCGAAAGGATCAGATATACCCAAATATTGGCTTCTTCAATAAAAACAAAAAGCATCATAAACCATATGAATAGCAAAAGCGACCAGCATATAAATAATAGTCAATTACTATCAGCACCTCTGCATAATGATTTGTTAACGCTCGCCTCCCTCACTGGAAACAGCAATACGCTTTATTTATACTCCAACAATGGGCAGCTTGTAAAATATGATGAGGCAAAAGGCCTGGTGCCTGCTTCTGATTTTATCCGGTCCCAATTTACTGAAATTGGACAAAGTACCGGCCTGCATAAGCAAACCAAAGTTTATGAATTATCCAGTAACCAAGCCTATCCGCTTTTATTCCTGGTGGCACCGGTAGCAAATGAACAAACCGGAAACATATCGGGAGCTGTTGCCTTGCACATTTCTCAATCCTCTATAAATGCCATGTTGCGTAGTCATCATCTCAATAATGGATTAGGACAATCCGGAGAATCATATCTTGTCGGGAATGATTATTTCATGCGCAGTGATTCACGTTTTATTAAAAATTCGGTTTCTGGTATTAAGGTTAATTCAAAAGCGGTTTTCAATGCTTTTGAAAAAAAAGAAGGCACTTCAATCATTAAAGATTACCGGGGCATAGAGGTTTTAAGTTCTTATAGTAAGCTTAATATCCCTGGCCTAAACTGGATTATTCTTTCGGAGATCGATACCCGGGAAGCATTGGCAAGCGTGAATGAAATACGCAATAACATACTACTTATCAGCACTGTAATCGCATTAATTTTATTCATCTACGCTTTTTTTGCATCGGCACGTTTCACCTCCCCTATCATTAAACTGAAAAAGGCTACCCAGCAAATAGGATCAGGAAATTTTGAACCCAAACTTGACATCCATTCAAATGATGAAATTGGTGATCTGGTTAAATCTTTTAAAAATATGATGGATCAGTTAAAGATCATGACCACCGAATTAAAGCTGGAACGGTTTAAACGCCTTCGTTCGGTTATTGATGGACAGGAAATTGAGAGGCAACGCTTATCGCGCGAACTGCATGATGGACTAGGGCAGCTTATGATAGCCTTAAAACTAAAGCTGGAAAACACCCATGGCGCTGATTTTCATCAAACCAGGAAAATAATTCAGGAAGTAAATGAATCATTTGATCTAACCATTGAAGAAATCAGAAGAATTTCAAATAACCTGATGCCGGCGGTTTTAAATGAATTCGGCATTGTGAATGCTGTAAGAAGTCTGGCTGAAGATATAGAGGAACATTCCGGTATTACGGTTAATTTCGTATCTACCAATATTAATACTCCACTCAACAGGAAACATAAGACATATCTTTACAGAATAGTGCAAGAAGCCCTGAACAATGCTGTTAAGCATGCCAAGGCATCTCTGATCAAGCTTGAGCTTTATCAAACCGATCACTGTATTCACATAACTGTGGAAGATAATGGTTGTGGTTTTGATTATGATGAATCAATAAACAATTCGGGAAACGGTATTAATAACATGAGTGAGCGTTGTAGCCTTATTCAGGGGCAGTTCAATATCAAAACCGCACCTGGAAAAGGAACTATAGTCAGGGCAATCATTCCTACAGGATAAAAAGAAGCATGAAAACGATAACTGTTTTTTTAGTTGATGATCATCATATTGTAAGAGCCGGAATTAAGGAGCTCATTAATAATATGGAAAATTTTCAGGTAATTGGTGAGGCTGAAAACGGAGAAGAACTTTTTATAAAACTCAAATTGCACCAACCTGACATCTTGATATTGGACATATCCCTGCCGGGTGAATCGGGTATTGAAATAACCAAAGATATCATGCTTAGCTATCCGGAAACTAAGATTATGATACTATCGATGTACACCAATGAAGATTTCATTTTTAATTCTATCAAAGCCGGTGCAAAAGGTTATTTACCCAAAAACACGAGTAAGCGGGAATTGAATAATGCTTTACTTGCAATTGCTAAAGGTGGTGAATATTTCAGTGAACCCATCTCCAATATCATTTTAAAAAGCTACATAAAAAAAGTAAGAGAAGATGAAACCCTCTTAAAAGAAGAAAAGACCGAAACGCTTTCGTGCAGGGAAACAGAAGTTCTGAAGTTGTTTGCAGAGGGTAATTCCAATAAAGAAATATCAAACAAACTATACATCAGCATAAGAACGGTTGAATCGCATAAAAACCATATCATGCAGAAGCTACATATTAAATCAACCGTTGACCTTATCAAATTTGCTATTAAAAACAAGATCATAAGCATTTAGGGTGATGCTGCAGCAAGATAAGCACTGATAATAAAAGACCTGTCACCACCTGTTTAAGCAAGTCTATCTTTTCCACCTTCTTCTCAATAATATCAACAAGAAAAAAACCACAAACATTAACCCTGCAGCAAGGCTTTTCAAAACCAACTTATTATCAAAAATTGAAGTGCTTTCGGTTTTGGCTTTATTTTCTTTCACTTCAGGTTCTGCCAATTCTACATCAATATTAAGGGAGTCCTTAAGGGATGAGTATTTATCCATATATAACTGAGCCATTTCAAAATCGCGCTGGGCAGCATAGTTCATAGCTAACTTCTCGTAATTATCAAGGACCTCGGCTTTGGCACCGATTTCCCTGGCCAGTTGCAAACTGCGTTTAAAGTAGCTGTGTGCTTTTCCAAATTCATTTTTCTTTGTAAGCACACTACCTATCGATGTGAAACTAATTGCTGTCTTGCGTTTGTTGCCAAGAGCTTCGTTTATTTTGAGCGCCTGAAAATAATAATGATCTGCCCGTTCAAGGTCACCCACCGATTCATAACAACTGCCAATATTAGACAGGGCTTCCGACATGCCGGCTTTATCTTCCAAATCCTCTTTTATAGCCAGTGACTGATTGAGAAAACTGATGGCATCATATGTATTGCCTGTCAGTTCATGCACTGCACCCAGGTTATTTAGTATAATAGATTGATAATATTTATTGCCCAGGTCTTTAGCCGGCTCCAAAGCCATATGATAGTACTCAAGCGCTTTTTCGTATTTCTCCTGGGTTTTATATATAGCGCCTACGTTATTATAAACCTGCACCATGCCCCCCCTGTCACTTATTTTCCGGTAAAGTTCACCGGCTTCTATAAATTGGTGGAGTGCCTCATTATATTTTCCTTGGTTAAAATGTACATATCCTATATTGATCAACCGGATGGCTATATACTTGGTTCGACCAATCTCTCGCTCCAGTTTCAGGGCTTGGTTCAACAGAACAAGCGATGTGTCGTATTTTCCCCTTTGCCGGTATATCATCGACATATTACTAAGGCAATTGGAAATTCCAATTGCATAATTTGTTTTCCTGAATTTTTGTAAGGCTTCCTTATAAAAGATCAGGGCCGAATTGAGCTTACCGGTTTTGTATTTGATCATGGCTTTGTGATTCAGACCTATAGCCCAGCCTACATTATAGTTGTATTCTTTTGAAAGTTCGATCAAGCTGTCGGCATATTGCAGCGCGGTTGCCATTTCTCGTCCCCGGTAGTGATTAGCAAGCGAATCGATTCTTACCACCCGGGCAAATACCTTGTCAGATAAAAAATCGGGTTTATTATAAGTATCTTTCGCCCATGCATAAACAGGTGTGGCTATGAAAAAAATGAACAGCCCTATGATTATGTAAACCTTTTTCATTTCATTTTGCGATTTGCGGGATTGCTAACACATAAGTAAGGCCTAACACGATTGTATAAATCATTATGCATCAGATCGATGTTTTTGATCTCATCGATCTGCTTGTATGTTCCATGAATAATCCGGCGGTCCACTATCGATTTGGCAACATAATAATCGAGATAGGGATGGCCTTTCAATTGATCGAGCGAAGCTTCATTAATGTTTATCTGTTTGATCAGGGTATCATTCAGTTGAATTTGCGATTCAAATTGCAAATACCGGGCACTATCAATCCCATAAACTTCCAGCAATTGAGCTTTGGTGGCAAAACCGCCCAACATATCACGGAACTTAAGAATGCGCCGTGCATAATAAGCTCCAACGCCCTTCAAGCGCATCATTTGAACCGTATCGGAAGCATTCACATCAACCGTTATGGGCTTCCAGTGCTTTTTTCTCTTCTTCACCGAGTCCGGAATATTGGCATAGGCAGGAGAGGCTTCCTCCCTGTCATTATCAGCATCAGTTTTAGAAATCCGAATATAAGGTTCGAGGGCAGTATAAACCTCATTGCTCATACCATAGATCTTTTTCAGGTCTTCCTTTTTGTAGAAATGTCCTCCTTTTTCCAGGTAGTTTTTGATGGTGTTGACCAGCTGAGGATCCATATTCATCGCCAGCCATTTTTTACGTGGAAGTTCATTAGGATCGAAAGGAAATAAATTGAATTCCTCAACCGGATAGGGCTCTGCTTTACCTGTTGAATATAATTTCTTTTCGGCCGTTTTCTTTTCGGCTTTAAGAGATTTGGAAAAGGCTTCGGTCTCAGCCTTTAGATCAGGGTCGATGGCGGTATCGTTTGATACCAGATAAGGCATAAGAATGCGCCCTGCAAACAACAGCATGATAATCACTAGGAGAACTATTATGCCTCTACGTTCTTTTTGATTGAAAGTGAAATAATCTTTAATCCTGCTCATAATGACAGCAATAAGCTTTATTAACAGAAGAGTTATTGGCTAAATTAATTATAAATAAGTCAAATTCCAACATTGAATTGGGGGAAACTGATCTTTTTTTCTATTTTTAAATTCTCAAAATAAAAAACAAGCATGTAATTGCAGGATTAGTAACCAAAATACTGAACATATGGGAGATGTTTTACAAGCTATTGACAACGCAATTGTAACTTATAATGAATATGTTGGTGGACAATTGCTGCTCATTCTTTTAATTCCAACAGGTATTTATTTTGCTTTCAAATTCAAATTTTTACACATCACCAAGATCGGCCATGCCATCGACGTGATCAAGGGAAAATTCGACAAGAAGGATGACGAGGGGGATATTAACCACTTTAGGGCTTTAACTACTGCTCTTTCGGCTACAGTGGGAACGGGTAATATTGTTGGTGTTGCCCTGGCCATTTATTTTGGCGGACCCGGGGCCATTTTCTGGATGTGGGTAACCGGCTTTTTAGGCATGATCCTGAAATTTACCGAATGTACCCTGTCGATGAAATACCGGGTGGTCCATTCCGACGGTTCGGTATCCGGCGGGCCCATGTACTACATGGAACATGGGTTGAAACAAAAGCTGGGGAAATTTGCCAAAGTGTTGGCCCTTATATTTGCCGGAGCCACGGTATTGTGTTCCCTGGGTACCGGTAATATGGCCCAGTCCAATTCCATGAGCGATGTACTCAACGCCAATTATAACTTTCCGGTTTGGGCATCGGGATTGGTCATTACCACTTTTGTATTGTTGGTGATCGTGGGTGGAATTAAACGTATTGCAACCGTTACATCCAAGCTGGTGCCAATTATGGCCGTGTTGTATTTCCTTAGCGCCTTAGGCGTCATTGCAGTTTCCTATCAAGCCATTCCTGAAGCTTTTGCCATGATCTTCACCGATGCCTTTACTGGGACGGCAGCCACGGGAGGTTTTATCGGTTCGGCCTTTATCATCACCTTGCGTTACGGGGTGGCACGAGGGCTTTTTTCCAATGAAGCCGGACAAGGCTCGGCGGCAATAGCACACGCCGCGGCAAAAACCAAACACCCTGTCCGCGAAGGCTTGGTAGCCTCGGTTGGACCACTGGTCGACACCCTGATCATTTGTACCCTCACCGCCCTGGTGATCATTGTTTCAGGCGCATGGGACAGTGGTATAAAGGGTGTAGGCATGACCGTTAAAGGATTTGGTACGGGTTTGGAAGCCATCGGCATTGGATTTATTACCCGGCATATTGTAGCGGTTGGACTTATTTTGTTTGCCTTTTCAACTATCATTAGCTGGTCTTACTATGGCTCAAGGGCTGTGGAATATTTGTTTGGGAAAAAATCCATCCTGCCGTATAACTATGTGTATGGCCTGTTTGTATTTCTCGGCTCCATCTGGGGAATCGACCTGGTATGGCATTTTGTTGATATGGTGATCACCTTTATGACTATCCCTAACCTGATTGCATTATTGTTACTGGGATCGGTTGTGCAGGCGGAAAAGGATAAGTACTTTGCACATCTTAAAACATTGAAAAAACCAAAGCTGTAATTTGGCCGGCTAATTATGACATGAGCGTTGTACAGGGTTAAAAAATAATACTGGCGTCCGGGGAAATTGCATCTAAGTGGAGATCCCTTGCTTTTTCCGGACACCAGTAATACCCTATACTTACATCCAAAAGTAAAATAGGGTAAGACAATACAGAGGGGTAGAACCTATATACCACTATGCACAGCTATTGCTTCCGGTGCTTAAAATCAGGTTGGTCTTCGGCGTAATCACCCAGGGCGTTACCTAATTCCTCAATGTAGTAGTTTTCTTTTTCCTTTGGGAGTCCTAATGATTTGATCTCTTCTTCGGCCTGCTCCTCCAGCCAGGGCAGCAGGAATTTACTGCTGCAAAATTCCTCGTGGTCGGTGTTCCATAGGATGTGAAACAATTCTTCCTTAACTTCCTCAATGATTTCATAGGCTTGTTGCTGCCGTGTGGTTTTTCTGCTTTCTACTGCCTGTTCCATATCGGAGCATTTGTTCTGTTTACAAATCACCGGTTATAACCGGATTTGAGACATTAAAATTAGAACCCTTTTAACAAAAAAACCAAGAAAAGCGGGAATTTTTTCACAAAAAAAAATCCTTGCCTTCGTGTTTGCACACTAGCAAGGATTTTCAGATCGGATACTACTAAACTTTCAATTTAGTCATTCACAAAAACAAAATCTTCTTCGGCTTGGTTGTGGCATCCTATACAACCTAGCTTACCTCGATTTTCTGCTGACGCTGGTGGTAAGCTTCCATTTGGATGCTGACCATAGTCGGTTGTACCGTCATTGGGCATCTTAACATACTGCCAGTTACCGCCCTCAGGATAATAACCTTCTTCCATCTTAACCATGGCAAAGGTTACAAGGAGCTGGCCTTTGGAGCCATCGGGGTTTTTCTTGTAAGTGTGCTTGGTTATTATGCTTCCCACTTCAAATCCACCATCCAATGAGCTCTTGTTGGAGTACACATCACGTATGGTTGAGTCAGGGTCTTCACCCGAGCCCCCATGTGGAATGGAAGCACCACCAAACGGTTGGCCCGTTACACCAAGCTCAATCTCATTAGTTGATTCATCCAGGGCAGTTTGGGTTAATTCAAACGGTTCTCCATTGTCGTCGTCATCGCTACAGGCACTGATGAAAAAAACACCGGTGCCAATAAGTAGCATAAGAATAAAACTTAACTTTTTCATGTCGTCTTGTTTTTGGTTTATATTTGGTTCGATTAAGTTCAAACAACCTTTCGACGACTTGAGGCAGGCTTTTAAACCAAAAGCAAGAATAACCCACAATTGGTATCGTGGTATAACTGGACTCAGCTTAAATCAAAAAATCAATACCTATACTATAGCAACCTAACATGCACAAAAAGATTTTGTTTAAAAGTTTATTAACCCTATCCCATAAAGAAATACCAGGGCAATCGCTATGGGGGCTATAAATTTAATGATGAAGAAATAAACACCGAACATGCGACCTTTGAATAGTCCTTCATTGGTAATTTCTAAACGGGTTTTCTTATACCCTAAATGCCAACCCAGGAAAATCACTATCAACATAGCCCCAAGCGGTAACAACATATTAGCGGCAAAGTATTCCAGTAAATCAAAAATTGTTTTATCAAGAATTTTAAACCCACTGAGATCGCTAAACGACAAAGTAGCAAATATCCCTAATACCCAAATGGAGGAAGCTGCAATAACCGTAGCTCTTTTTCGCGATATATTCAGCTCTTCCGAAAAATAGGCTACTACAACTTCGAGCACCGATACAGTTGAGGTTAGTGCAGCAACAGCAAGCAACACAAAGAAGATAATTGAGAAAACATACCCACCGGGCATTTCTAAAAACAGGCCGGGCAATACTACAAATACTAACCCCGGTCCATCGTCGGGTTGAAAACCAAGTGCGAATACTGCCGGAAAAATCATAACACCGGCCAGAACGGCTATTATTGTATCGGCAGCAGATACCTGTATGGCCGTTTTAGTTAAATTTTCTTTTTTATTAATATAAGACCCGTAGGTAATTAAGGTTCCCATGCCAATGCTCAATGAGAATGCAGCCTGCCCCAGCGCCTTAAGAATAACAGGCCAGGATATTTTTGAAAAATCGGGCCTGAACAGAAATTCAACGCCTTCAGCAGCCCCATCCAGTGTGAGCGACCTAATGCACATGATAATGATCAACAGTAAAAGAAATGGCATCAGGATCTTTGTGTATCTTTCTATCCCATGCTTTACACCCGAAAAAACAATCCAGGCTGTCATTATCATAAATATCAACTGCCAGAGAATAGGGCGAAAAGTACCCGATTTAAAGTTCTCGAAAATGACCTCGGGATCATTACCGGCAAAGGAATTACTTACGGAGTTTATGATATATTCAAGTGTCCATCCTGCTATGGTGCTATAAAAAGCAAGAATAGCAAAAGCAGCAATGATGCCCATTAAGCCTACCAGGGGCCAATATGATTTTGGCGCCAGCTTTCTGAATGACCCAAAGGCATTCCTTTGGGCTTTTCGCCCAATGGTAAATTCCGATAACATAACAGGCAAACCAATAGTAATAATGAAGGCCAGATAAATGAGTAGAAAAGCTCCACCGCCATTCTCCCCCACTACGTATGGAAAACGCCAGATATTTCCCAGGCCGATAGCTGAGCCGGCTGAAGCGGCAACTACGCCGAATTTGGAACCAAAACTGTCGCGTGGTAAATTAGTTGATGCCATATATCAATTTTTGGTTACGTTATAGGTTGTGTGCAACAAAAGTGGGAAAAATATTCCTTATTCACAAACATGTAAATTTTTTGATATTTCATTTTTTGTATTTTTAAAACCGAATTTTCCGGTTGAAATCATGGTGAACTTATCCGGAATTGAAGACATAAAATGGTTACAGTTAAATATTTAAAAGCATGAACCTGCTAACAATCTCCTTTCATTTTGACTATTTACCGCTGCTCATTGTTGCAGGGATTGCTTGGCTGGTGCCAGTTTTAATGTCGTTGGTGCGTCTTGATAAAGCTCCCACCATAATTGTTGAAATAATTGCAGGTTATTTTGTCGGTAAGGCCCTCTTAGGCGATTTCCCGGCCGAAAGCCTCCAGCCATTGGAGTTTCTTGCCCTCAGCGGTTTTATGTTCCTGATGTTTATGAGCGGACTGGAAATTGATATTGATCAAATAAAAGCTTCACTGCCCCGGAAACGAATCAAAACCTCTACTTTGATAGAAAATCCGTTATTGGTGGGTCTGTTGATATTTATTAGCACTTTGTTGCTTTCATTTATCGGAAGTTACATTTTATCCGGGTTTTTTGTTATACGAAATGTGTGGTATTTCTCACTCATCATGGTTACTTCTTCGGTGGGTATTATCCTGCCAATTTTAAAAGAGCGGGGAGAAACTCGCCTGAAAATGGGGCAAATGATCATTCTGGCTGCTGCTGTTGCCGATATCCTTAGTATTATACTTTTTATCTTTTCGGCCTACATCATCCGCAATGGATTCGATTTTGAGTTATTATTGATACTGATATTGTTTGTTGCCTTTTTTGTGGCATACCTTGCCGGAAATTTCCTGAAGCGATTAAAATTACTTGATCGCATCACTTATCAGCTTTCGCACGCTTCGTCGCAAATAAAAATACGGGGGACCATTGTTTTGATCCTGGTTTTTGTGGCCTTGGCCCAGGGAATCGGGGAAGAGGTAATGTTATTGGGCGCTTTTCTTGCCGGCATACTGGTGTCGATGTTTATGCACAAAGGCCGTTCCTTGCTGATGATAAAACTCGATGGGATGGCATACGGATTCTTCATCCCTATCTTTTTCATTATGGTGGGGGTCCGTTTTAATCCGGCCGACCTGGCTGCCCTCGACAATTCTGTGTTTGTGTTTTTGGGTATTTTAATAATACTCTTGTATGCCGTTAAGATTCTTCCATCGATGATATTGGCCAGGAGCTTTGGGAATCGTAAAGCACTGGCCGGCGGCATCTTACTTTCTTCACGCCTAAGCCTTATTATTGCAGCTTCAAAAATCGGGCTCGATCTTGGCATAGTAAGCCCGGCAATGAATGCCAGTTTTATTATTATGGCCGTGGTAACCTGCTTGCTCTCACCGGTGATTTATAATGCCATCAATCCACGCACGATACTTACCGCCGACAAAACGCTGGTAGTAGGCGGCAGCAGTACCGGCGTGCTTCTCGCACGCCGCCTGAAGATGCAGGGGCGCTCGGCTATTATCATCGAAAAGGACAAGGACCGTTACGATGAAATGAATTCCAAAGGATTAAACACCTATTTGGGCGATGGCCGCGACCCCAACATTTACCGGCAATTGCACCTTGAGGGAAATAACTATATTGTGGTCCATACCGGAGCACCGCATTGTGATATGAAGATTACACGCATGCTGAAAAATCACTTCCAGCATGAAAACATCATCACCACTGCCGAAAATGTGCGCATGGAAAGAGAACTGCAAAAGTTGAAAGTAGAACCCGTCGATCGCGTCCGTATACAGGCTACAACCATCGAAAACCTGATCATCAGGCCAACTACTTATCATACACTGGTTGAAACCTTTGAAGGCTATATTGTAGCCGAAGTGGAGATAACCAGTCCCCATATGAACCGGCTGAAACTAAAAAGCTTCCCCTGGCATAAAGATGCCACCCTCATGCTGGTGCGCCACGACGGCGAAATGCATGTGCCACACGGCGACACCATGCTACACACCGGCGATGTGCTCACTATTTTCGGTACCAGCAGTGCCATTAAATATATCCGGGAGCAGGTTGGGTTGGCTTCAGAATAGTAAGAGCTAAAATCATTGTGTTATGCTCAAATCCCGCCAGGGGTTTTGCCAAAAAGAATTATTGAGATAGGCATCATCTAAACCCTGGCATGAATGTACATGATTTTTAGGCTTTAATTTTGAATGCTTGATTTTGCCTTTTGAAGTGAAAAAAAGCCATCCTCATTGATCGTTACGCGTGTTCCTAGTTCTTGGCCTTCGCGGTTAAGCATGGAAAAGAGCCATTGCCTGTCTTTTTCGGAAACATGATTCAACCGCATTTTTTTGATTTGCAGCGGAGCCAGCTTCAGCGACAGGAGTTTACCGGTTTCCGGGTCCAAAGTAGGAAAATACATTAAGGTAAGATCATCGCGGTATTGGTCATGACCGCTGATACCTTCGTAATCATTAATGAAATCGCCGGCTCCGTAAATGATAAGCCTGTTTTTATATATTTCAATCCCTTTGGCATGATGGGAAGAATGGCCGTGGATAATGTCCACTCCGGCCTTATCGATCAATTGATGAGCAAATTCCTGCTGCCTTACGGGTATATCGTAACCCCAATTGCCACCCCAGTGAATGGAAAACACCACAATATCATCCTCCTGTTTTACCGATTTCACTTGATTGCCGATCATCTCAATGGTTTCATCCGAGAAATCGGGTAACATGTTTACACCTGCCCTGTCGTGCGTTGCGGCCCAGCTTCCGGGAATACCACTTGTTTTGGAGCCATATGAAAGGATGATAACAAGGGCGTAATCCTTTTTCAGGATTTGGGGATTCCGTGCCTCTTCCAATGTCTTTCCGGCGCCTGCATGGGCGATACCTGCATTATTAAGGCTTTGAGTAGTTTCATGAAGCCCTTCTTCCCGCCAATCCATTGTATGGTTATTGGCCAGGGAACAAAAGTCGATGCCAGCAGCGGTAAGTACTTTAACATTTTCGGGATGCATGTGGTAATTCACTCCTTTTGCAGGCCAGGGTTCGGGATGGTTGGTAATACTCGTTTCCAGGTTAATAATACGGAAATCGGGATCAACTTTTTTCCAAATTTCCAGGGCATCGCCCCAAATGTACCCATAATCAACAGGCTGCTCAATTTCACCGTTTTTTTC
>JAIPAP010000084.1 GCA_021740045.1 Bacteroidales bacterium | reverse complement strand
TCCGTGGTTGGTGGATCCAATACATAGCATTTCACTTCCCAATATCCGTCACCAAGGTTGGGCCAGTATTTAAATCCTATGGAATCCATTTCAGCAATAGGATTTACCTTTTCGGTGGCCTCATAAATGGTGTGACCACCAACTTCGCTTTGGAGGTTTATGGTCAGATGATAGGTTTTACCAACTTCGGCAAAATAATCCGGAGCTGTTTTATAGATGCCCGGTTTGTCTTCAGTGAGCTGAATACTGCCGTTTCCATCATTGACCTTAATTTCCGCCCCTGTCACGGGGGTTGCCGGTTGATTAGCAAAATAATCGGCTGTTTCCAGAAGTCGTATGGTATGCGCCATGGTATCGGTGGTGATGCTACCGTCCACCACCAGCCGGGTATAACTTTCATCCAATTCCACATCGATCTTTTCGGTACAGGAAGAAAAGAAAACACCCGTTAAAAAGAAGAGGGCCAGTGTTTTGATATATTTTGATTTTTTCATTTTCATCCTCCTTAAAATTTAAAGTTATAGGTTATTGCCGGCACAAACGAAAACAGATAGGTCTTTTCGGCATAAGTTATATTGGGATTATCATCTTCCTGACGGAAGTTAATAGTCCATGGATTCTTTCTCCCATAAGCATTGTATACCGAGAAGTTCCATTCACCTTGCCAGTTTTTGCCGGGTTTTTTCTTTCCCTTGATGGTATAGGAAAGGTCGAGGCGATGATAATCCTCCATACGATAGGCATTGCGGTCAGAATAGATGGGAACAATAGTGTTTCCTATTTCTGCCCGGCCGGTGGGGAAGGTTACCGGTTGCCCGCTTGAGTATACCCAATTGGCCGAAAGAGTTGAGCGCTGATTAATCTCATAATTGGCCACAATGGAGATGTCATGAGGCTTGTCATAAGGCGCCGGATACTCCTTGCCATTGTTAATATCCTCAAACTGTCTTCTTGTTTTGGAATACGTATAGCCTAACCAGCCATTTAATCTCCCTTCCTTAACCTTGAATAAAAGCTCAATACCATATGACCAGGCCTCGCCAAAACGAAGCTCCCCCTCAAGCTCCCTGTTTAGGAGTAATTGAGCATGATCCTTAAAATCGATGGCATGGTTCATGGTTTTATAATAAACTTCCAGCGAAGCTTCAATAGTGTTATCATTAAAATTCCTGAAATATCCCACGGCATACTGATTAGCCAGCTGCGGTTCCACATTCGGCGTTGAAGGGAACCATATATCCAAAGGGCTACCGGCGGTGGAGTTTTGCGCCAGGTGAACGTATTGTCTTGTCAAGGAATAACTGGCTTTGATGGATGAAACTTCATCGATCATATAATTCACTCCTAACCTAGGTTCTAGACCCGAATAGGTGTTAAAAATATCCCCGGCGTCATAAACTGTTGAATCGACCACATTATAGTCGTCATCGAAATTATAAATGGTGCCTTTGCCGATGTTTTGGAAAATAGAATAACGCAAACCGTATTTTAATGTTAAAATGGAGGTTACCTTATGTTCATTGCTGGCATAAATACCATGTTCCAGGGCGTGGTTATTGGGGATCTTATATTCGTTAAACATGGTTTGATCGCCAACTCCCCTGGCGCTTCCCGGTTCAAATGTATGGTAAGTTGTTGCCAAACCAAACTTCAGGGTATTCCGGGGATTGGCAAAAAGATTAAAGTCGGCTTTGAATGTGATATCTTCCAGGTTCGATTTCCACATAAAGGAATTGGCATTGCCCGAAGGCGTTCCTAAGTTGTAATCGTAATTACTGTAAACAAAGGTAAAATTCGAGAACAGTTTTTCCGAAAACAAATGATTCCATCGTGTTGTAAAGGTTTTATTCCCCAGGCTCATTTTGAAATAATCATTTTTAAACACATCTCTGCCAAAATAACCTGAAACAAACACGCGGTTGTTTTTATCGATGCGATGGTTCAGCTTGGAATTGAAATCATAAAAATAGAGTTTGTTTTGTCTTACTGCTTCATCAGATGCAAAGGGCAGGAATAAATCAATGTAAGTGCGGCGACCCGAAAGCAAAAAAGAGGTATTCTCATTCACCAATGGTCCTTCCAGTGTGAAACGGCTGCTTATCGTACCGATGCCGCCGGTTCCTGAAAGCTTTTTATTGTTTCCCTCCTTCATTCTAATATCCAGTAAAGATGACAAACGTCCACCGCTCCATGCAGGAATATCGCCTTTATAAAGCTTCACATCCTTTATGGCATCATTGTTAAACACGGAAAAGAAACCCATCAGGTGAGAAGCATTGTAAACGGTGGCCTCATCCAACTGAATCAGGTTTTGTCCGGCGCTACCGCCTCTTACACTAAAACCCGAAGAACCCTCGCTTATGGTTTGCACTCCCGGGAGCAATTGCATGGCTTTTAAAACATCCACCTCACCCATTAAGGCCGGTATCTTCTCAACGGTTTTCGAATCCATTTTAATGGAACTCATCTCAGCCTTGGTCACATTCTCATCTTCCCTTTCGGCCGTAATGACTACCTCTTCGAGGATTTCCTGTTTGCTTTGCAGTTCAACGTTGATCGTTTTGTTTTCATTAAGCGTAATATTACGGGTTACGGGTGCATATCCAATAAAGGAATACACAAACGTATATTCACCCGGGGAAAGACTAATGGAATAAAATCCATACAGGTTAGTCGTGGTGCCGGTTTTTAGCTCATTTATATACACGGTTGCCCCAAGTAACTCCTCGCCATTACTTTGGTCGGCAATGGTGCCGTTTACCGTATATTTCTTGCCCTTATCGTCATTGTCACCTTCTGCCAGGGTTAAAACCGGCAAAAACAAGAGCAGAAAAAGTCCTTTTACTATTATACCTCGCATTTTTATTTGGGAATTTTTTAAGATTATTGAAAGCTACCTACCATTAAGGAAATATTAAATACGGGTGAATTAAAATCATTTTTATCAAAAAACATTACCTCTTCGCCTTCAGGTGTTTGATAGGTATTATTGATACCTGAAACAAACTGATAGCCTGCTCCTAAATTCAACTTAAACCATCTCATCAGGTTTACTTCCACTTGCAATTCGGGTGTAAGGACAAAAACCACATCCCATCCTATATCATCTTCGGCATCCTGATAATCATAATCCTCGTCAACCAGCGAAACAGCGCCGCCACCAATTTTGGTGCTAAACCCAAAATGAACCAGCTTTTTGTAGTCGTGAATGTAGCCCAGCCACAATCCGCCATGGCCAAATTCGGTTACCCGGTTAGTGATCTCGATGTTTTGATTGTTATCCCTTATAGTAAAAGGATCGCGCTTGTTTCGTGTGGCCAGTCCCATTCCGTAACCGCCAACGTAATAATTCTGGTTAATGAGCAGGGCGCCGCCGCCACCTACCATCACGCCAAATTCATCTTCGGCATTGCAAAATCCTACTATGGGTGAACCAAAACCCGAAAGTTCAATTTTACCGGTCTTTTCGGTGAAAAGATACCTTGGTTCATCTTCCTCCTGCGCCAGAGCTGATATTCCGATCAGCATGGCTACCGTCAACATTAGGTGCTTACTTGTTCTCATGGTCGTTTTTTGATTTTAGTTAAACGATAAAAAAATTCTTCTGCTGCTTCGCAAACTATATGCCACTTTTAGATTTCCTTGATTATCAAATAAATAATATCTGAGTTAACATATTTTAAACACTGTTTGATGTTCGCTTGCGAATACTACCCGGACGCTTGCGGACACCGTTTGTTACATTGAAGGCAAAATTCTTACCTTCATTGATAAGCTGAAAATGGAATATGAAGAAACGGCAAAAATTACAGTTCAATTGTAAAAAAGCGTCACTTAATCGAATTTGAAAGCAGTCAACTATTATCATATTTACCTTTTTGCAATAAATGGGAAAATTCTATTTTTGCCAAAATTTGAACTGGCATGGTAAAAAAAATAGGAAAAGGACTGTTTACACGATTTCTTAATGCAACCGAACGGGTTGGCAATGCATTACCCCACCCCGCAACCTTGTTTGCCATATTTGCCCTGGCAATAGTACTCATTTCAGGGCTTGCAGAATTGCTTGGCTGGCAAGCCACCCACCCCGGAACCAAGGAGGTGATCGATTCGGTGAACCTGATGTCCGAAGATGGCATCCACCGGATTTTAACCAAAATGGTAACTAATTTTACCGGCTTTGCACCATTGGGAATCGTTGTAGTAGCCATGCTCGGTATCGGTATTGCCGAGAGTAGCGGATTGATCGGTGCCATTATCCGCATGCTGGTGCTTTCATCACCGCGTCATTTGCTCACCTTTGTGATCGTTTTTGCCGGTATTCTTTCTAATGTTGCCAGCAGTGTAGGTTATGTGTTGTTAGTTCCCTTAGCGGGCATTATCTTTTTATCCGCCGGCCGTCATCCCATTGCGGGCATGGCAGCTGCCTTTGCAGGGGTGTCAGGTGGTTACAGCGCTAACCTGGTATTGGGTACCATCGACCCACTCCTGGCCGGATTATCGCAGGAAGCTGCCCGCATTGTTGATCCTGAGTATTTTGTAAACCCAACGGCGAACTATTACTTTATGGTTGTCTCAACTTTTTTCATTGCTTTTGGCGGAACCTGGGTCACCGAAAAGATTGTTGAACCCCGCCTCGGAAAATATTCCGGCGAAGTAGAGGGAGAAAAAATTGAACGGCTCGGGAAGCAGGAAAAACGCGGGTTGAAAAATGCCGGAATTTTCGGTTTAATCTTTATTGCCATCATGTTAATTGGGTTGCTCCCTGCCAATGGCTTTTTGCGTGGACCGGAAGGTACAATATTGAAATCTCCGGTTATTAAGGGCGTGGTAGCTATCATCTTCCTGGTTGCCGGAGGCATGGGACTATTTTATGGTATCGCCGTGGGGAAGTTCAAAAACGACGCCGATGTGATGAAGGGCATGGGCGAGGCTATGAAAACCCTTGCCATGTATCTGGTGTTGGTATTTTTTGCGGCACAGTTTGTGGCCTACTTTAAATGGAGTAAGCTGGGCGTGATCTTTGCCATTCAAGGGGCCGAAGTACTTACCGCCATTAACCTGGGATTAATTCCTTTAATGATCTTGTTTATTATACTTTCGGGCATTATCAACCTGGCCATGGGTAGCGCATCGGCCAAGTGGGCCATAATGGCGCCTATTTTCATTCCCATGTTCATGTTCCTGGGCTATTCACCCGAACTCACACAGGTGGTTTATCGTATCGGCGACAGCGTTACCAACATCATCTCGCCCATGATGAGCTTTTTTGCCATGATCATCGCCTTTGTGCAGAAATATGATAGCAAGGCCGGCATTGGTACTATCATTGCCACCATGCTACCCTATACCCTAGTATTTTTCCTCATTTGGACAGTACTCCTGGTAATATGGTTGCTCTTTGGCTTTCCATTAGGGCCGGATGCGGCGTTGCATTATCAGATGTAATTATCGCATTCACTTTCGATCTACCGTTTAAATAACCCAGTTGTTATTTCGAAATACCTTGGGCCGATAGATCTATTCTTTGCTCTATATGATCCTTGCACCATGCCCCACTACTTCTTCGCCTACCGGCGAATTCGAAAACAGGCATGTTGATTACTAGTCCTTGATAATTTATTGATGCAGCGTAAATTCAGGGCTGTACCCAATATCCTGGTTTTTCAAGATCTGTACATCCTATGAAAGCTTTGTCCGGCACGTGGACATATCCAAAGGAACAACTTTATAAATAACGCTGCAACTACCTGTTATTCAATTCATAATATTTTTTGGCATATGGGTTGATCAAATAAAATCAAAACCCAAAAAACCAAATAGTTATGAAACGAATAGTAATAATTTTAATAGCAGCCTCATTCATTTTTGCTTCATGCCAAAAGAATGAATTGGAAGAAATGGCTCCGCAAACGGAACCGGAAACCACCATGGAAGACCTGAATGTAAGTCCCGATTTTGATTGGAAAACTTCAAACGCTCTCGAAATTACCCTTGAGGCCAATAAAAGCGGTGTAGTCTACATCAATTCCGAGGACGGTGATACTTATCAAAAGGCTTTCCTCAAAGGAAACAAGACCTATGAAACCAGCATTACCATTCCTACGTATGCCAAGGAAGTTAACTTTAAGTTCAATGGTAAGATGTATTCTACTGAGGTTACAGGTGATAAAATAAGTCTTGACCTTGTTTAAAGAAATTGATTACCTTAGACCACTTAAAACCCAAATATTATGATACAAACCAAGAACATACCGAAAATACTTGCCGCCATTTTTGTGATGGCCCTTTTCCTATTTGCAAGTAAAAATGCAAGTGCCGTTGTCACTTGTGAGATCACCAAGACCAACGGAGGCGGATTCACCACCACCATTACTTCTGTAGAAGAGAACCAGGACGGCACATATACTATTGTATTAACCGTTGAGCACGATGGCTGTGGAGGGCCTGGTTGTAAGGAACTCTCCCACTATTCGGTCGAAGCCGACCCGGGAACCTATTCCGATATTAGTGTAAATGTGATTTCAGGAGGAATGACATACGGACAAATCGATTATGGCCCCAATTTGGGTTCCGATCCTTTTGACGGTTTTAAAATTGATGGCATAAGTGGAATTGGCGGCGGTGATGCCGGGGTATTTACCATTACTTACACACTTGATGAGCTTCAAGATCAGCAAACCAGCGCTAAAGCAGGCCCAAACCCACAAATAGCCGAATTCGAAGAAGATGATTTCGAAGATGTACTGGAATGCCTTGAAGAAAATGAAAATGACCCACCGGAAGCCGAAGACGATAGTAATACCACTGAAGTCAACACCCCGGTTTCGGGAAATGTATTAACAAACGACGACGACCCCAATGGTGATGAGCTTGAGGTAAGTGAAACGCTGATCTCAGGCCCGTCACACGGAAGTGTGGATATAGAGGAAGACGGTGATTATACCTATACACCCGATAACGGTTACTCAGGAACCGACAGCTTTGTTTATGAAGTTTGTGATGATGCCGATAATTCAATGTGCGATGAGGCCACCGTTACCATTACAATTATTGCAGGCCCCACCGCCGTGGACGATAGCGAAACCACCGACATGAACACCCCGGTTGATATCGATGTACTTTCGAATGACCAACAGGGTACTGCACCACTTGACCCCACAACAGTTGAGTTCGTAAATGGGACAGAACCCAATCCGGGTACTGAAGGTACCTTTACAGTGAATAGTAATACGGGATTGGTAACATTTACCCCGGTAAATGGTTTTACCGGTACAGTTACCGTCGATTATGAGGTTTGTGATGATAACGACCTTTGTGATGTCGCTACCATCACCGTTGATGTACAAACGGTGCAAGGCCCCACGGCTAATGACGACAGTGAAACCACTCAACAAGATACGCCGGTCGATATTGATGTATTAGCCAATGATCAGGAAGGCGATGCACCGCTCGATCCTTCAACCGTAGAATTTGTCAACGGAACTGAACCGGACCCCAGCACCGAAGGAACTTATACGGTGAATAATACCACGGGTATTGTTACCTTTACCCCGGTAAGCTCATTTACAGGCTCGGCTACAATTGATTATGAAGTGTGTGATGATAATAGCCTTTGCGATGTGGCTACTATTACCGTGACCGTAACCGGCGGTGGTGGAAACGACAGCGATGGTGATGGAATACCTGACGGTGATGATGATTACCCCAATGACCCCGACAGGGCATTTGACAACTTCTACCCACCGTCCGGATATGGGACATTGGCTTACGAAGACCTGTGGCCCGGCAAAGGCGACTACGATTTTAACGACCTGGTGCTCGATTACAAATTCCAGTTTGTGTCCAATGCGAATAATAATGTGCTGGAAGTTTTCGGAACTTTTATTGTAAGGGCATATGGCGCAACCTATCACAATGGATTCGGTTTTGAGATCATAACCGATCAAATCGATCAGTCTGACCTTAGCGTCTCAGGATACAACATACAGGAAAACTATATCAACCTGAACAGCAATGGCCTCGAGGCAGGGCAAACCAACCCGGTATTTATCGTTTACGATGATGCCTATAACATTCTGCCCCACCCGGGCGAAGGCATCGGTGTAAACACCGAAGAATCGGCACCTTATGTGGAACCCGATTCGGTAATGCTTACCATTAATGTAACGCCCGATACCTATTCGCTTTCCACATTCACCGGCTCAACCTTTAATCCGTTTATCATTGTTGATGGACAACGCGATGTGGAAGTCCACCTGCCCAACCATCCCCCGACGGATAAGGCAGATATGAGCCTGTTTGGCACCTATCACGACGATAGCAATCCACAAAGCGGACGCTACTACAAAACACAGGAAAATCTCCCCTGGGCCATCCATATTTACGAAAGCTTTGCCTATCCCAGGGAAAAGATCGAAATACTGGATGCCTACAATTACTTTGACGACTGGGCCGAAAGCGGCGGTGAACAATACCCCGATTGGTACCAGGACAACCAGGGCTACCGCAACGATCAAAACATCTATAGCAACGATTAAAGTTTTGGGGTTTAACTCGAAATAAAGAAAAAAGCCGGGCAGGAATGTCCGGCTTTTTTTTCGCCAAGTATTAGATAAGTTTATTCACAACACAAAAATTAGCGGTGCTTTGGAAGCATTAAAAAATGAGCATAAAATGATCTTTCAGAAAACACACTCATCATTTATCATGAAAAAAATAACCCAATTAATTTGAGATTTCAATGAATTAATACCAAAATAATGTTAATTTTTCACTATTTTTGGAATTCTCTATGTTTTAAATTACATTTGTTGCTACTATATTCAACTACCTAATCGGGCTGAATGGAAAAATGCCTGATTATCCTTGTTAATGATCTGAAGATGTAGCTGTTTAATTTTCAGTAAGTTCATTTAGATAAATAATAAGTTATAATATATGCTTCTTATTAAACTTTTGCTTGCATAATTATTAATGAAAAACAAAACACATCTCCTATGGCCAGCAATAAAATTCTAATCGTTGATGATGAACAGGCCACATGCGATCTTATAAAAGGCATTTTAGAAGATTATAACCTCAAAATGTTTTTGGCCAACCTACCCGAAGAGGCAATGCAACTCGCCAATAATGAAGAATATGCATTATTAATCCTAGATGTTAACCTCCCTGATATGACTGGTTATGAACTTGCCTGGCATATTAGAGAGAATTCAGCCAATACTACTACCCCCATCATATTCATATCCGGATTCTATAATGATCCTAAGAGCATTATGCGGGGGTATATGCATGGAGCAGTTGATTTTGTGACCAAACCCATTGATGAAATCATATTTAAAAGTAAGGTGGGTGTATTTTTGCAACTCTTTGAACAAAAGCAAAAGATCAGGGAACAAAATGATGAATTGCAGGAAAGATATGCTGAGTTATTAAAAAAAGACCAATTATTAAAAGAAGCGAATTTAACCCTGGAATCGGAAGTTGAAGAAAAAACAAGCGATTTAAATGCGAAGATAGAAGAACTTAAAAAGGCCAGGGAAGAGTTGATATCAATAAAAAACCATCTGGCAGAGCGTGTTGAAAAACGCACAGAGCAACTCGCACTGGCCAATACAAAACTCAAAAAAGAGATCAATTTTCATCAGCTTACTAAAGAAAAGTTGCTTAAAAGTGAAAGTGAACTCAAGAGAGCACAAGAGATTGCAAAAATCGGTAACTGGCGATGGAATTTAAAGGATGATAGCATTTCCTGGTCCGATACGATGTATTCAATTTATGGTCTGGAAAAAAATGGAAAATACCGGTTGAATTTAAATACCTTATTAAATGACATGGTTCACCCCGAGGATCGAAAAATATTAAAGAATCTTTGGGCTACAGCAAAAGGAGCACAAAAAACAAGAGACTTCGAATTTAGAATAATTACACCCAAAGGGGAAGTCAAGCATATTCATGCTATCAGTTATACTGATACGGATGAGGACGGTAAACCGGTGACAAGATATGGGACCACCCAGGATATAACAGAGCAAAAAAAGGCTCAACTGGAACTAAAAACCAAAAAGGAGCAACTTAAATTAGCCGTCGATGCATCAAGAATAGTGGTATATGATTATTACGTTAAAGACGGCACTGTCCATTTATCCGAAGAAATAAAAAAGCTATACGGTTTTTCTGCTCCCAAGACATTAACCGCTGAGAAGGTAAAGCGATTCTTGTTCGATGATGATCTTGCAGTAATGCAAAAAGATATTAATAAATGTATTGAAGGTGAAAAAAATGAGTTTGAAGTAGAGTTTCGTTTAAAGATCGTGAATGGTAAAATCAGGTATTTTATTAACAGGGGAAAGGTGCTTGAACGCTCGGAAAACGGAAGAGCGCTAAAAATAAGCGGAACATTTGTTGATATTACCCGATTGCGTGAGGCCGAAAACCAACTCAAAGAAATCAATGCTAACCTTGAGCAACGTGTTCAAAATGAAATCAAAAAGCGTGAGCAACAGCAGCAGTTAGTATTGCAGAAATCCAAGCTTGAATCGTTGGGAGAACTTGCAGCCGGTATTGCACACGAAATCAGTCATCCACTTAGTGTAATCAGTTTATCGGTTGATAATATTCTTAGGAAGGCTGGTAAAAATGGCACTTATGACCAATATATGACCAATAAATGTCATGGCATCCAAAAAAGTATCAACAAAATATCCGAAATTATCAAACAGATCAGAATATTCTCAAGAGACCAAAAAGCTGAGGAACTTTTACCCGTCGACATCAACCGGGTAATTCAAAATGCGGTATTGTTAGTTCAAACACAATTTAACAATCACAATATTGCACTCGACATTGATCTGGGTTTGTCGCAGGGTTATATATTGGGTAATGAAAACAAATTGGAGCAAGTGTTATTTAACCTGCTTTCCAATTCAAAGTATGCAGTGGAGGAAAAAAACAATCAATTGGAGTCCGTTAATTATCAAATGAAAATTGAAATTTCAACCTACCAAAAAAATAATTATATTTACATCGGTTTTTGGGATAATGGTGTGGGAATAACAGAAGAAGGTAAAAAAAGAATATTTGATCCCTTTTATACTACCAAAGATAAAGAAATAGGCACTGGCCTTGGTTTGTCAGTGGTTTATGGGATTATTAAAGAAATGAACGGAACCATAAAAGTTGAATCGAAAGAGGGAAAATACACATTTTTCAGCATCAAATTCCCTCAAATGAATGATGAACAATTAAAGCCGTACAAAAAGTATAATTTATCATATAACAACAAAAAATAAGATAGCAACATATGGAAGGGCTTCAATTATTATTGGTGGATGATGAACCGGACTTTTTAAGCGAGCTCTCCGAGGCAATTGATGATCCGGATAATGTAGTAACTACTGCCGAAACACCCACGAAGGCATTGGAAATTTTGGAACAAAGCGAAATTGATATAGCTGTACTGGATATCAATATGCCTCAAATGAATGGGCTTCAGTTATTGGAGCGGATAAAAAAGAACTGGCCCGAAATAGAAGTGATCATGATCACCGGGCAGGGGGATATGGATTCGGTCATCAAAGCCATGCGCCTTGGAGCTACCGATTACTTTACAAAGCCCTTCAGGCAAATCGAATTTCAAGGGGCCATCGAACGTACCCGGAAATTCAAACAACTTCATCATAAACTTGAAAAGGTTAAGAACCAGTATAAATTCCTCTCCGATGAATTGAACGGCAAGATAGGCACACAAATCATCGGTAGCAGCACCCATACCCATAATATAATCAACCTGATGAATAAGGTGGCCAATGCCGGTGACACTTCGGTGCTAATAACCGGCGAAAGTGGAACCGGTAAGGAATTGGTAGCGCGTGGAATCCATTTTTTAAGCAATCGCAAGGACAATTACTTTCACTCGGTAAATTGTTCAGCTATCCCCGAAAGCCTATTCGAAAGTGAATTTTTCGGATATAACAAAGGAGCTTTCACCGGTGCTAATAACAACAAAACGGGCTGGTTTGAGATCTCAAACGGTGGTACCCTTTTTCTGGATGAGATCGGTGATATGCAGTTAAATCTTCAGGCGAAGTTTCTCAGGGTGCTTGATGAGAAGATCATTACCCGCGTGGGTTCTCATAAGCGTATCGATTTAGATGTACGGATCATAGCGGCAACCAACCAGGATCTGGAAAAACTGGTCGAACAAAACCGCTTCCGTGAAGACCTTTATCATCGCCTTAATTCCTTTACTATACATATTCCCCCTTTAAGGGAAAGAAAAGAGGATATTGCTCACCTGGCCGAACATTTTATCGATCATTATGCCCAAAAGCTGAAAAAAGACATAAAGATTATCGACAGCGGTGTATATGATTATTTAAAAAACCTACCTTTTTATGGTAATGTAAGAGAGCTCAAAAACCTGATAGAACGGGCCGTTATCATGTGCGATAGTGATACTTTTGACCTTCGTTATTTGAATAACCATAAGAACAATAAAAAAAACGGGTCTGCAAAGGATTTTACTCCTGAAACCCTTAACCTGGAAGAGCTTGAAAAAAATGCCATTGTAAAAGCCCTTGAGCTAAGTAGCAATAACAAAACAAAAGCTGCAAAGCTGTTAAATATCAGCCGTCAGGCACTTGATAGAAGAATACAAAAAATGGGAATGGATATTTAGGTATAGAATACCTGAATATAAAGCCCGAAATCGAGCAAGCGCCCGGTTTCGGGCTTTTTTATTTTATACTTTAAATGACTGTATTTCAGCATCTAATATTGTTTCACATAAGCATTAGCCCCATGTTTGCCCGATACCGGCTGTAAATATTGAAACCATTCCGCAAAAAACTCCTCATAACAAGTTGTATTACAATTTATTATAAGTGTTGGATCAATAATTGATATGGGGAGTAGTCCATAATCTTTTAAAGACGAGATGCCTTGCAAGTACTTATATATAGGAATGTCCCTGCGGGGCAGTTGGATGAAATAAGAAACTCTATGGAGGACTTACAGTTGCCGGATTCGATTGAATACTATTTCGCATCCTCGATGAAAGAATTTGAGGAGGTTTTTAATCAGCACAAAGTTGATCTGGTTATTGCTGACATTAAAACCAAGCGCATTCGATCCATCATGGACTCTGTAAGACGCTCCAAGAGCCGGTTGATTGTGCTGGGATGCCAACCCGGTAACAGGGACCTAACCATGTTTTCCAACGGCGCAATAGCTTCTTGGCATGAGGCTATTCCTGAACAACGCGCATGAGAATTAACAATAAAATAACAAAATCTTAAGGACTATGAAAATTTTTACAGTTTTAAAAAAGAGAGCACTATTAGTTGCCTTAATTGCTTTTCTGGCAGCTAATGTGGTGCAGGCACAGACCTATCCGGTCTATGTGACTGATCAAACACCTACAACACCGCTTGTAAATCCCAAATCCAGTTCATTTCAACCACGTTATATAAGTGGCTTTGGAATGGATGATGCTTTTAAAGTATTCTTTGAAGACAGGGATAATAGCAACACTATTTCCTTTAATTCAACCACAACAGGGCCTGAAGGGTTTTCTGCTGGAAATACTGAAACCAATATTGCCCCGGAAACTCATTTTTGCGTAAAAGACTGGCCCATAAATATTAACGGTACCGATTATGATTACAGGGCATGGGGATCAGTTGGTAATAATGCAAACCACCGATTCTATGTTTCTAATGATCTGTTGAATTGGACATTAGTGAGTACATTCACTATTTCAAATGCCACTTCCTTCACTAATTCCAGAGGATGGGTATATTATGGTTTTCATGATGTTATACTCATTAATGGCACCTATTACGCATTTGCTGAATCCAATCAAAGTCAGACCATGATTTGTAAAAGCACACAAGCCGATGACAACTGGGAAGCCATTGCTGCAGTTGGAGGTACCCAGGCCGGAGACGGACCATTGCAACTTCCTGCAGGAGTTACTTATGGCTGGACCCCTTCCGGGAATTTTTTCAATTTAGGGGATGATGTTGGATACGGCAAGGTCTATTGCGATCCCAGGGATAGCGATTTTTATTTAGCGATCAATACCGAAGCCAAATCAAGCCTGGAGCCAGCGCAATTTGAAGCTGCATTTATCAATCCGGCCAACTGGAACTGGCACGATGGAACAACCGGGGCAGCTAATGCGCCGATTCTGTCGGAAACTTCTGAACATGATTTGCGGGAGTGTTGGCTGGTTCCAAATTCTGAGTCATTTGATGAGTGGAATATTATTTATGATGCTGATTATGGAAGTTCGGATGGCGGCAAAGCTCTGGGCTATGCAACTTTAGCTCCAATTACCGAAGTATGGGTAGATGATGATTTTGATAATACAGACCCTGGTTGGCAGGTTGTACGATTCGATAATATTACAGATGCCATTGACGCGGTATCAGAAGGAACAACAATAACTGTATTGGATGGCACCTACAATGAGAATTTACTTATCGATAAGAACCTAACCCTTGTTTCGGAAAATGGAAAAGATGTAACAACAATTGAGGGTGTATCCGGTGTTGGAAGCCTGGGAACCATACAGATTACCAATGCGACTGACGGCTTGCAAATTGGTGCAGAAAACCAAGGATTCACAATCATTGGTATTGACAATGGAAATCCCGGCCTGGAAAATGCGGCAGTATACTTTCAGGGCAATGGTCATACCAATGCCACTATACAATATAATGAAATACAAGCCAATGGCGATGCAGCTTTAATGGCTGAATATAACCGCGATATTACGTATTTTGATATCAACAATAACACCTTTTCGGGTAAAACTTTCGTAGGACCAAATCCTGCAGGTGATGGTTTTAGCCAGCAATTTACACTTCCCAATGTGCCGCGTCAGTTGGTTGTATTTGGTGGAGGAGGCGGTGGTACCAATACCTACCACATCAATTTTACCGATAATCAGGTTACAGGGATCGCCGGTGGTTACAACACCAGCGGAAACGAACAAGGTAATACCCTTGTTACCATTGATGCAGATAACAGTGTGATAACCGGAAATACATTTAACGGAACCACAACGCGCTATGGAGCAAGTCTACGCTCACGCAGGCTAAATACCACCATTTCGGGCAATACATTCTCTTCAGCAAATTTAACGCCCACTTGTAGTCAGCTTTATGTGCAAAATAAAGCACTGGATGCTGCTTTGATAGTTGCAAATACCTTTGATAAAGGGGTATATGTTGAAGATCCCAACGGAGGAAGTGTGGGGCTATTAATTCAAGGTTATATTGATGGTGCTTCCATTGGTGACGTGATTAATTTGCTTGCCGGCACCTATAATGAAGACTTGCAATTCGATAAAAGTGTAAACCTTCACGGAGCCGGCCCCGATGCTACCATTCTTACCAATCGCATGCGGCTTGGCGGCAATCTGGAAGATATAACACTTAAGGACTTTAGAATCGAGAGAGATGAAGCTCCGCTTATGTCTGCTGAGTATTTAAATCCTGTATTCGATGGGGTTACTTTCGATAATGTGAAGTTCATTTTAAACGGAGAATCAACTAACCCCAACGTAGGTGGTAGAAGAGCGTTGACTTTTGGTTTTGGTTTTCCCACCGCTGTGGAAGGTGACGGTTTATTATTCCAGGATGTAACCATGCAAGCGACAGACCCTGATGAGGTAGCAGCTTTTATGATATTACAATCAAGCGGTGGTGGTCCGGTTACATTTGATAACATCACGATCATTGGCTCCGGATCATATAACTCCATTAATACTTTTGGCAATACCGATGTTATAACCGTTACAAATTCTAATGCCGAGAATGGGGGGTCCTTTTATCTCTCAGGTTTAAATGAAATTTCAGTCACTAACAATACTTTTAGTGGGGACGGCGGAGTCTTTGTGAATGGAGTAAATAGTGCTGAAATTTCAGATAATTTTTTCGAAAATAAATCTATAAATGGTTACCCGGCTATTTCATTTTCGGCAGCATGGGGTCCAACTCAAAACTATTCTGTAAACTTTGTTAATAATATATTTAATAATATAGACAACAAAGGAATAAGGATTTATAATTACACTGCAGAAGACCCTGACAATGATTTCCTCACTGCCACAAATAATGATTTTTCAGGAGTCAGTGGATTAGTTATTGACAACCAATATCCTGAACATACACTGGTTACTGCCACCTGCAACTGGTGGGGAACCACCGACCCGCAAACCATTGGCGGATTGATCTCGGAAGGCGTACAAGCCTCGCCCTTCCTGGTATCGGATGATCTTGATAATCCCGATTGTTCCGGTGTAGGCCCGGTTGAAAATATCACCCAGGGATTAACACACTTTACCATACAAGAAGCCATTAATGCTGCTAATGCTAATGATGAAATTGAGGTCAACGCAGGAACTTATCAAGAGAATCTTGAAATCGATGTGGAAGGCCTTACACTTACTGCTGTGGGGGATGTAACCATACAGGATGTGGATGATCCTGAAGACCCGCTATGGCCAACACCCAATGGAGAACCTTCGGGCCACAGGGTACCGGTTATTCATATTGGTGCCAATAATGTAACTATTGATGGTTTCAAGGTACGTGATTTTGATATAGTTACCTATGTATTCCCTGTTTTGTGGGTTAACGCAGATGGAGTAACGGTACAAAATATGGATTTCTATACGGATGAAGCCTATCCCGGCTGGCAACAGCCTAATGAGATACGCATAGAAGGCAATAATGCGACCATTCAGGGCAATACCATTTTGAGGGATCATGATTATCAAAACGGTCATCCTGCAATTACATTGGGAGTTGCTCCTCAGTATCCCCTGGCTTCGAATTCACAGGTCGGTGATGTGGTGATTGAAAACAATAGCATTACCGGTGGTCCTATTGGTGGTGATGTTCTTGACAATGCCACTGTAGAATTAATTAATAATACCATTGACGGAGCATGGCAGGAAGGTATTTGGTTCTATCCGGTAGCTGCAACCGCTGATCTCATAATTACCGGAAACACAGTTCAGAATCATGATAAAGCCGCATTGGGAAGCAAAGGGCTTAAAGTCGTCAGCAAACCTGCGACCATTAATGCACAGACCCATACCAATGATATGCTGGATGCCCTGATAGCTGACAACCCCAATGTTCCTTCCTTCTTATTACAATGGGTAAAGGATGTTCATAATGTAACCCAGGATTTGTTTTATGATAACATTCAGCCCGCAATAGATGCCGCCAACGCAAGCGATGTAATTGAAGTGGCGGCGGGCACCTATAATGAGCAAGTAACGATTGATAAAGCACTAACATTAAACGGTGCACAAGCAGACGTTGACCCAGTTTCCGGTGGACGTTCCGGGGGTGAAAGCACCATTCAGTGTGATTATGACATCTCTCCTCACGCAATGATTATCCTTGCAGACAATGTAACTGTAAATGGTTTTGAATTTATCGAGACCTATACTTCCATTGATGTTCGTACAGACGTGGATGTAACACGGCAAAATGTTTCTTTAAAATACCACTACATCAATTCCGATGCAGCTTGGGTAGGTGTAGGTGTTGGGCAGGATTTAGATGCTGGTCCAAAGTCTACAGGCGAAGGCTTCTTCGATAATATCGAAGTTAATAACACCCTTTTTGAGGTTTCTGCGGTAAATAATACCCATAATGATTATGTTAACGCTGCTATTAACTTAACCAGTGGATTCACTGATTTTGTCACTTATAGCAATCTAATCATTACCGACAATGATGTTGCAAATGAAGGATCTTACGGCATTTTCGCCGGAGGTAATCCAAATGATTTTTTGGTTGACGGAGTTACCATAAGCGACAATCACATCCATGATTGCAGCACCGGTATCAACGTTTACAATTTAAAAGATCTAACATTCGATGGTAACATCATTGAAGATATCACGTATACAGGAGCACAGATCAATATCCGAACCGGATCGGTTACCAATAACACCTTCCAGAATATTGGCCCATCGCCATACTGGCCTTATAATGGCGATTATTATCCCTCGACAGGCTTGAAGCTTTGGGGTGATCAATATGGTCCTGTAGGATCACATGATGCCACCATTACGAACAATACCTTTAATTACAACAACTTTGACCCTGAGGAAGAATATGCAGCCCGGGTATTGGATGGATGTGATGCTTCTACCATAAGCTTTAACTCAAATGCTTTTATTAATGGGAATGCAGTGGCTGACATACTTGCTATCAAGAACTACGTAGCCGGTCAAACGCTGGAAGCCACTTGTAATTGGTGGGATACAACCGATCCCTACGAAATTGATGAATTAACGGAAGGTGATATTCTGTTTCTACCTTTCTGGACTTCTGAAACTGGCCCGTGTGATGGTATAGGACCTGTGGTCAATACAACTCAAGATATCAGCTACATGACCATTCAGGCTGCTATTGATGCCGCGGATCATGGCGACGATATTGAAGT
>JAIPAP010000083.1 GCA_021740045.1 Bacteroidales bacterium | reverse complement strand
TCCTTCAACAACCTCGCTATCGCTCGTTTGTTTCAGTCGAAATGACAAAATGGTTGTTGTTGTGGGGGTGGAAGAGGAGGGAAAAACGCGAAGCGTTTTTCCCTCCGCTTCCACCTACTCTCTTAAACGTTTTGTCACCTCGAAGAAGCCGACGCTAGGAGGCGACTGAGAGGTCTCCATCGGATTGCAGGCACCTTTACATTTTTACCTAGCCCACTTTATTGGGAATAATTCATAACCGTTTTACAATCAGCATCCAATAAAAACTTGTCATTTGGTTGCCACAGGCGAGCAATAACAGGGGACTTCCAGCAGGCTGGAACCCCATTGCAAGTTTTAGTTTCCCCGCCCGGAAGAAAAATGTTAAACCCTTTTGAAGATAATGCGGATTTTTTACCTTTGAATAGAGTTTACATTGCTTGGCTGAGTAATTCATTTATTCCTGAAAACCAATAAAACCTGCTAGCCATGGATCGCGATAAGATTACTTCAATTGTTGTTGACGATGAGCCCCTCGCCCTCGAGCGGATGGAACACCTCCTTCAGAACTGCGATGTGGTCGATAATTGCCAAAGTATCGATGAACCCGATAAGGTTCTGGAAGCCGTTGAGCGCCACAACCCCGAGATCATTTTTCTTGACATTGAAATGCCCCGCAAAAGCGGTTTTGAAGTTGTTAAGGAGGTTCGCTCGGCCGGCTACAACCCGTATATCATCTTTGTGACGGCCTTTAATCAGTATGCCATCAAGGCTATTAAAACCGGCGTTTTCGATTATATTTTAAAACCGGTGGATCTGGATAATTTAAAAGCCTCCATACATCGTTACATAGATCATGTACGTAATATTCCGGAACAGGATCATGAAGCGCTTAAAAATCAACCGGATAAACCCCGCATACGATTTAACACCCGTACCGGATTTGCCTATGTTGATCCGGAGGAGTTGCTTTATTGTGAAGCCAGTGGCGCCTACACCAACCTCCTGCTGAACACCAATAAAAAACTGGTTACCTCCACCTATCTGTCCGATGTAGAAAAACACTTGCCTGCGGAACAGTTCCTGCGGATAAGCCGCTCATTGCTGATCAATTCCAAATACCTCACGGAATTTGATAGGGCCAAGCGGGTATGTGTTCTCTCCGACGGTGAACAAGAGATCCCTCTTAAGGTGTCAAAAAGATATATGGGCGCCTTGAAAGACGTTTAACCAATTTCCCGCTCATGTCAAATTTATGCCCGCTCATATCGAATTTTTGCCCGCTCACCAAATAAGTCGACACCTTGTTGTGACCCTCCCGTTTAATCGGTAATTTTGAAATAATAATGATGGTCGATAAAGCAGGAAATAAAAGACGTTCCGGGCCATGATGATCATCAAAAAATGAACTGAAAATTGACCTAAAATTCTGTAAAATAAAAAATTACAGAATTAATCTTAGACCCCTATTGAAATCTAAGTAAAATTAAAAAATAAAAAATGATGAAACGATTACTACTATTAAGCATTAGTTTCGTCTGGGCATTGTTTTCTTTTGCCCAGAGTGGATCGTGGGTTGTTTATAACAGCTCAAATTCCGATCTCCCTTCCAACAAGATCGAATCATTGGCATTCGACGGTTCCGACGTATGGGCAGGCACCTACGACGCCGGAGTGGCCGGATACGATGGTTCCGATTGGACCATTTACAACTCGGGCAATTCCGATTTGCCCATTGACCGTGTGTTGTCAGTAGCGATTAACGGCGATGAAAAATGGTTCGGTACCTCCTGGGGCCTTGCCCATTTGAATGCCGGAGGTAACTGGATGGTCTATCATACAGGCGATGGCTTGCCGAATAATTATGTTACCGCGCTCAAATTTGAAGACAGCGACAACCTGCTGGTTGGAACCGGCGGGGGTGGACTAGCCAGATATACTATTTCAACGGATGACTGGTCAGATCCATTATTGCTTCCAGGGAAAAACGTTACCGATGTTGATATTGACAGCAATGGCGATATATGGGTATCTACCTATGCTAATGGTGCATATTACCTGGAACTGGATGCGAATGGTGATGTAACCAATACAACCAATTATAACTCGAACAACTCTGACATCCCCCACAACCGCGTATTAAGCCTTGAGGTTGATCCGAATGATGATGTATGGGTTGGTTGCCATTGGCTTGGCGCTGCAAAATACAATGGAAGTTGGACTATTTACAATACCCAAAACAGTGATCTTCCCGATGAAAAGGTAAACAGCATTGCTGATGATATTAACGGTCATACCTGGTTTGCCACCGACAATGGCCTGGCCGATTTCGACGGTTCAAATTGGACGGTTTACAACACCGGTAATTCCAACATGCCACATGATCAGGTGGAAGTAATTGGTGTAAATAGTTATGGCGATAAATGGGCAGGCACCTGGGGTGGTGGCTTAGCCTTTTATGATCTTAATTTCAATGATGACCTCGGTGTTGTTGCCATTAGCTCACCTGAATCGGGTACTGGAAATATAGGGAGCCAGGATGTTACGGTAAAGATTTTCAACTTTGGTAATTCGGCACAAAGCAATTTTGACGTAGCCTATGAATTTGACGGAGGCGGCGCTGTTTCCGAAAATGTAACCGGTCCAATCGCTTCAGGGGATACCCTTGAATTTACCTTTAGCTTACAAGTTAATTTTTCTGACTATGGCACTTATTCATTAGAAGCCTATACTGAATTAAGCGGTGACGAGAATAGCGCCAATGATTCTTATAGCGCCAATATCACTAAAATTCCTCCAGCACCAACAGGCCATACAGCTATACAAGATAACACCACTATCGATCTTGACTGGGATGCTTGGGGCGGTACCGGAAGTATCGACATTTTTAAGATATACCGGGATGGGGCAGAAATTGCAACAGTTGGCTCAGGGACATCCGAATATACTGATAATGATGATCTGGTAGGCGGTACAACATATGAATACTTCGTCACTGCAATTAAGGATACCTATGAATCACCACATTCAGATACTGCTTCGGTTGATTATGAAACATCCTATTGCGATCCTGGTTTTAGCGGTCCTATGCCTCGTGATCACTACATCGATTCCGTGGGATTTGTTGGAATTCATAATTATTATACCGGCCTTACCGGACCAGGAACTGATTATTATAATGATTATACAGATACACATTCTACGGAACTTATTCGCGGTAACACCTACACACTCGAAGTTTATTACAAACAGGAAAGCGGAGCCGATAATGCCGATGAATATGGTATTTGGTTCGACTGGGATGGCGACGGGAACTTTACCGGTACTGCCGATTCGGCCTATACCGGTTCATTAGATATGACCGGTGATTCATCACTGGTTATTAAAACGGTAAATGTTCCGGCCAATGCAGCTACAGGCCAAACCCGTATGCGAATTATGAATCTTGCTGTAGACGGCACGTCAGTAGATCCATGCGGTGATTATACCGCTGGCGCCAATGAATCTTCCGGAGAAGCAGAAGACTATGCACTGAACATCTTAGATGCTCCGTCAACCACCCATTGGGATTTCGATGGCGGTAACCCTGCTGATCCTACCTATACCATCTTTTTCGAAGGCGCTATTTTAAATGGTGAAGATTTACATCCCTACGATGAGATTGCTGTTTACGATAATGAAACCCTGGTGGGAACCATGCAATTAACACAAGTGTGTACATCAGATAACTGGGAGGATAATTCCCTGGTCACCTTCTTTACCATCAATGAAACAGGTGATGGGTATACACCGGGTAATGAGGTAGTATTCAGGTGCTGGGATCATAGCGAGCAACAAGAACATACTAACGTTGATATCACATATGATCCATTGAGTTCGTGGACTCAGGGTATTTTCCCAAGCGATGATGGTGAGTATAGTATCATTACAGCTGATTTCAATCAAACACATTTTGATTTCCTCGGCGGTGATATGTTTGAAGATAGCTGGACCATTTACATTTGGGAAGCCCAAATTGATGGTGTTGATCTGGAGGAAGAGGATGAAATTGCCATCTTTGATGGTGAAACCATGGTTGGTGCCATGAAATTATCTGTGGACTTTGACGATGGCACTACAAATTTCGAATTAACAGCTTACAGTCAACTTATTGATGGCTCCAATGGTTATACCCCTGGTAATCCCATTCATTATAAGTTCTGGGACAATAGCGAGGGAGAAGAAGTCATTTATTATAACCTCACCACCCTTGATATTTTGTCAGCAACTTATACGGATGAGGTGTTTCCCTCAAATGACGGAGAGATCAGTTTTCATGATATTCGATCTACCAGCGAGGATAATATCGACACACAAACTATCCCCTTACATACCGGTTACCAGTTTGCTTCCACTTATGTTGAGCCTTTCGATCCGCAGGATTACGACCAGGTGGTTAGCGAGATTTTGGGCAACAACACCCTGAATTTCGTAAGAAACTCCGAAGGTAATATGCTGCGTAAGGTTGGCCCCAACTGGGTGAACGGCATAGGTGATTGGAATGTGACTGAAGGATACCTCTACCGAATGAACGGCGCCGACACCGTTAAAGTTAACGGTAGCGCTGTGGATCCAACCAACACCGACATAACCATTAACGAAGGTTACCAGTTTATCAGCTACCTGCGCAATACGGCACAGGATGCTGAAGTAGCCTTTGGTCATGACGCCGATGCCGGCTCAGGTACTTATGACGACCTGCTGGATGATGGCACCCAGTTCATCCGCGATTCCGATGGTAATATCTTGCTGAAGATCGGTGGCAATTGGGTGAACGGGATCGGTAACGCCAACCCCAACGAAGGCTACCTGGTAAAACGCAATGCCATAGCGCCGACCACCGAATATTCACTTTCATTCGATGGCAGTGATGATTACCTCAACCTGGGCGACATCTCCGAATTGAACGGAACCGATAAGTTTACCATTTCGTTCTGGATGAAGGATGATGATAATTCGGTGTTAGATAGGATATTCTATAAAATAGCTGGTGGAACAGATGAGCGTATAGCTCTTCAAACTGCTGCCGGTAGAATGGATATAGCGATTTCTGATGGAAGTGAAAACAGTTATGCTTCGTGGAACGATTATTCGACTGAAATAAACTCAGGTACCTGGTTTCATGTCGCAGCAGTTTTTGATGGTACAGAAGGATCAAACACTGAAAAACTTAAGCTTTTTATTAATGGAGATCAAATAAATTCTCTTAATTTCAATGGAACCATTCCATCTGCTACATTTGACCTAACAGGGTTTGATGCTTATATCTCATATGACGGAGATCCTGACGACTATTTCGAAGGAAATGTCGATGAAGTAAGAATCTGGAGTACAGCCAGATCCGAAACCCAAATCAATGATTACATGACTGCCGATCTTACCGGTAGCGAAGCCGGCCTGGCCGGTTACTGGAAATTGGATGAAGGCTCGGGCACTACTGCCGACGATGAAACCACCAACGGTTACAATGGTAGCATCACCGGCGCCTCCTGGTCGGAAGACAATCCGTCATTCATCACCTTCCAGTATGCAGCTAATCCGGCTCCCAAAGTATTGGCTGACAACAACCGGGCTGAGCCGCAGCACTTTATCTTCGAAGGGGGTAATGCCGCCGATCCGGTTTACACCATCTTTATCGAACCCGGACAAAATGTGAATACCGGCGATGAGATTGCCGCCTTTGCCGATGGCAAGATGGTCGGTTCAACGGTTATCAATTCCAGTGACAAGTTCGATAATGCCATCGCTGCCTTTAGCACCCTGAACTCGGGTAAAGGTTACAAAGCCGGTGAAGAGCTTACCCTTAAGCACTGGGATAAGCAAAGCGGCGCGGTTAGCACGGTGACTTATGAACTGAATGATAAGTACGAGGATGCTTATACCAAAGCTACATACCCTGAAGGCGACGGTGTATACAGCATTGTTAAGGCAGGTATTGCCCCGGATTCACCGGAAAAAGAAGCAGCCTTTAACCTGGATGTTTACCCCAATCCTGCTGATAACAACGTACATATCAACAGCTCGGTCACCATCGATGAGGTTCGTATTATGAACCCCATTGGTCAGACCATCAAACATGTAACTGTTACGGATAAAAACCTTACCATCGATCTTTCAGCAATGAAAGAAGGACTTTACCTCATTGAGGTTACCTCGGGCGATGAGACTACAGTGAAGAAGCTTGTGGTCAGGTAGAAAATAGGGTTAATACTACCATGACGGGCATTTCCTGCGGGATTTGCCCGTTTTTTTTGTCCAAATGACAATATTAACCCCAGGCGGGAGCCTGGGGTAATGAGCCGTATAGACGCCTTTACCCCGAAGGGGTAAAACTTTGTAGGGTCTTGCTAATTTCGGATCTATCTCAAAATAGTTCAACTCCTTCGGAGTTGCTATTCCAGCCGCTTGTTAAGCCACAGGCTATCGCCTGTGGTTAATACCATTGAATCCCTCCGGGATTCACATAACTCAACTAACAGAAATGCATTATCAATGTAGATGATCATGTCGTCTTACACGATTGAAATGCCCAATGATCGACTTTCGAGAAGCGGTTAAGGAGTTCTATCCTGCTGGAATAAATGGGTAGCAATTAATAACAACTTCTCAATCAGTATTCAATAAAAACTTGTCATTGGCAGATGTTGGCTACGAAAAAACCATCCCGCTGTGACCGGTTGGTTTTTGCACTAAAGCTTGTAATTCATCAGCAAAAAAAAGGATTTTAAAGGATATATTGCAGAAAATTATCCTTTGTAATGCAGGCGTAGTTTTCTCCATAATTTTCTGTCCATGATCTGGGAGGATTTCGCTTTGATTTACTATACTTTATTTCATAAGCTTTCAACGTATGATTTTCTTCTTCAATATAATCTAATTCAACATTAGCATAAGTTCGCCAGAAATAGCTTTGCGCTGTTTTTTTTTCGTACAACAACTTTTTCCTGCGTTCGGAGATCACAAAATTTTCCCACAACTGTCCGATATCATTTCTTACTGGCAACCCTCGCAAATCATCAATCATAATATTGCGTATACCGTTATCATAAAAATAGAACTTTTGCAATTTGCTGATTTCCTTTCGCGGATTTTTACTAAAACTCGTTAATCGAAAAATGATGAAAGATTGCTCAAGCAAATGCAAATATCTTTCCACTGTTTCGCGATTGAGTTTAAGATTACTGCACAATTCGTTAATACTGACTTGTGAACCTACCTGAAAAGCCAGTAACCTAATCAAATCTCTTATTTTAAGTGGATAGCGAATGTTTTCCAATTCCAGTATATCTTTATATAAATAGGAAGAAGAAATATCCATGAGGTAATCCTCTTTTTCATGAATGCCATGTAGATTGATCACTTCCGGATACAGGCCGTAGATTAGCCTTTCATCCAATTGATCAGTTAGCTCAAAGGTATTATAGATTAATGAGAGTTCTTTCATGGCGATAGGAAGAAGCGTATAAACTCTTTTTCTCCCTGTTAAAGCTTCTGTTACACGATTTGAAAGTAAAAAGGAAGAAGATCCGGTTACCAAAATCTTTAATTCAGGGATTTCATCATGGAGGATTTTCAGGTTGATCCCGATTTCAGGAACTCTTTGACCTTCGTCAATAAAAAGGAGATCATAACCGGCAACAAGTGATTGTAATTTGTTCAAATCACGACTTGATACGATATCGATATATTTTGATTGATCTGCATTGATCGATAAACTTTTTAGTCCTATTTCGCGCAAAATCATCTTCGATAAAGTTGTTTTTCCTGATTGACGCGGGCCATAAAGAATAATAACTTTTCCGGAATAATCCAGATCTTTTCTGATCAGATCTTTCATTGTTCGTTCTAATAACATTGGTTTTTATTGCAAAAATAGTTTAATTTTCACGGTTATCCATAAAAATTCAAGCGAATATTTACGGTTAATCATAAATTTTTTTATTTCTAACCCAACAACCATTCCCACACCGGTAGTACTTTTACCGCTCTATATTCTGTTTGAAGTGTCTCCTTTTCCTCAAAGGTCAGAATGAGGGCTTTTTCCGGCTGGTAGGCTTTCATGGCTTCTTTTATGCCTCGAATTTCTCTATCCCTTGTTTGAGGGTCCTCTGGTGAAAATAATAAAGTTATCATTACCAATGAGTAAAAGTATTAAAAAATGCTCATTAGTAATGAGTAAAAAATATTATCATTAAGAATGAAAGCCTTTCAAAAACAAACTATGCGCTTTGCTATGCAGAAACAGATCGCCAAAAGCCACCTATTATTTCCCAAACAAACCTTCCTCCAGCGCCTCCATCCGGTAGCCCTGATCATAAAAATGCCGGATAAACCGGGGTAGGGCAAAGAGGACTTTGTCCCTGGCTTTTTCGTTGTCATGAAAAACTACAATGGAACCACGTTTAGCATGTTCCACTCCGTTCTGCAGGCATTGTTGTTTGGAGATATTCGGATCGAAATCGCCGGTTAATACACTCCACATAATGATCATATAATCCTGGCTAAGCGATCTGATTTGATTGTATTTGATTTTACCGTAAGGTGGTCGCAGAAAAGGGGTGTTAAGAACCCCGGAGGCTTTTTGTACATTTCGAATGTATTCTTTTGTTGGAGTTTTCCAGCCTTCCAGATGATTAAACGTATGATTACCGGTCTGATGGCCTTCGGCACGGTATCGCTCAAGAATATGCGGATGAGCGGCTGCATTTTCGCCCACGCAAAAAAAAGTAGCCTTTGCTTCAAAATCGCGCAGGATGGCTAATATCTCGTGGCTAAGATAGGCGGTAGGGCCATCATCAAAAGTTAAATATAGCGTGCGCTTATTGGTGGGCACCTCCCAATGTAATGAAGCAGGCATCAGCAAACGAAACCAGTGCGGTATGGTAACACGGTACATAAGCTATTGCATTGAGTCAATGTAATTACGATAATATTTCGAAAACAGCTTATCGGCTCTGTCCGCCAGCTTTTTGTGGCCGTTTTTTCGGGTTACCTGGCTAATGCCGCGCATAATAGCCAAACCTTGTTGCCTGCTAATATCGATCTCTTCATTGCCTTTGTATTCCGGGCCGAAAGAAAAATAATAAGCCAGCTCCTTTTCATAATTATCCACCAGGATTTTTGCCGCTTCCTTACCCTTTTCCGGGGCTCCGGCATTGTAATAGGTTTCGGCGATGGGTAGCATAAAATAATCATAAGGGATGCTTTCATTGGGCATCGCATGTATGCAGGTATCGCAAACCCGCAGTGCCGAGTCCAGTTTGCCCTCATCCACCAGGGCGCTGGCCAGCCTTCCAAAATTACTGCGCATATTCCTGATCATGCGCCGGTTGGTTTCATCCAGGTAAACATCCGGATCATTCATATTCCCCCACTTGAACTTGTTCATCATATTATCATACATGGTGGTGGTGTTTACCCGTCCGGTGTAACCATCGTTACTTTCGCTTTTTACAGGCACCAACCGGTAAGCAAAGCCATGCAATTCAAAATATTTTTCCAGGTTGATGTAACTGGATGAACCTATGGTAACGGCATAATAAATGGGCCGTTCCCAATCATTGTGGGCCAGTATGTCGAGCATCATCAGCTTGTTTTTCGTCACCCCGTTACCCGGCATCTTCCATTCCACGGGGGTAATCTGGTCGGCATATTTGGGTAGCACCGTTCCGTTTTCAATCACCCTTGCCGAATCGACCGGCAGGCGAAAATGTTTGGTGGGGAAATATTTGTATTCCCCATCCTGCATTCGTAAAGTTAGTTTTTCGGGATTATTATTCAGTATATCAAACAGCCTTTTCAGGTTATAATATTCCTTTCCTTCACCCCGCTCAATCAGGTAAGTGTATTCCATTTTTCCCGAGTGAAAATCTTCATAATCGAGTGATATGGGCAGTGGGTCGGACTTGTATACCTGGCGTTTCATTTGATGAATGTACCAGGGTGAGATGAACAAGCTGAGATTAACTACCCGGACATCTGTTCTGATGCCTTCCACTTCCTGGGCATACCAAAGCGGAAACGTGTCATTATCGCCGTTACAAAAAATGATGGCATTGGGTGCACAGGAATTCAGGTAATTGGTAGCAATAGCCTTGGCGGTGTAGCGTTCCGAGCGGTCGTGGTCATCCCAGCCTTCAGCTCCCATAAGTACAGGGACCAGGAGGAGTGAAACGAGCGTGGCGAGGATGGCCGATAATACAGGCTTACCGGTTTTTCGCAACCAATGGTAAACCTGCAACACACCTATCCCAATCCATATACAAAAGGCCATAAAAGAAGCCGCATAGGCATAATCGCGTTCGCGTGGCTGTGGCGCGTACTGATTAAGGTAGACCACAATGGCCAGGCCCGTCATAATGAACAGTAAGGTGACAACCAGGGCATCTTTTTTATTCCGTTTCCAATGGAAGGTTAATCCGATAATACCGAGAATAAGCGGCAGGAAGTAAAATTTATTCCTTGCTTTGTTTTGCATGGACGGGGGAAGGTCTTCCTGTGGCCCTAGCCGGGCTTCATCGATGAATTTGATGCCACTGAGCCAATTGCCGTTCACAGGTCCGCCATGGCCTTGCTTGTCGTTTTGGCGGCCCACAAAATTCCACAGGAAATAACGAATGTACATATGATCAACCTGGTAGGTGAAGAAAAAACGCAAATTCTCCATGAACGTAGGTTTGTACACCGTTTTGGTGGTGCCATCGCCCTGCTCCACTTTTATGGGCTCGCCCTCCATTTCCGACCATCGTTTGTAATACTGGGCATGGTGGCTTTGCTGATCGCTCCACATCCGGGGAAAAAAGGTTGTAAACCTTGGGTCGTAAACCCGCTCATTATTGTTGCGCTCATCAATCACCACATACTTGCCCTTTTCTTCATCTTTTTCATAAATGGGACTTTTATCGGTATAATCAACAACGGGGGCGTTAAAATACCGGCCGTAAAGCAATGGCCATTCACCATACTGTTCCCGGTTGAGATATCTTAAGAGACTAATGGCATTGGTGGGGCTGTTTTCATTGATGGGCGGATTGGCATTGGAACGGATCACCAGCATGAAAAACGAAGAGTATCCAATCAGGATAAAGGTAAGCCCCAGCAATATAGTATTGGCAACCACCTTGCGTTTTTGGTGTGTATATTGGATGCCCCAGACAATAACGCCGATCAGCAAAATAAAGTAAATAATGGTCCCGGATGAAAAGGGCAATCCGATCACATTGACGAAGAACAGCTCGAAATTCCCGGCCAGCTTCACGATCCAGGGTATGATAATGTACATGATCACGGCCAGTATGACCAGCGAAAGCACAAATACCAAGAAGGTATGCTTGGGCGTGGGTTTGTATTTTCTGAAATAATAGATCATGGTAATGGCAGGAATGGCCAACAGGTTGAGCAGGTGTACCCCAATGGAAAGCCCGATCAGGAAAGCGATCAGGATCAGCCAGCGGTTGGCGTGCCTTTCATCGGCTTTTTGTTCCCAGCGCAGAATAGCCCATACCACAATGGTCGTAAACAAGGCCGACATGGCATAAACCTCGCCCTCCACGGCCGAAAACCAAAATGAATCGGTAAAGGTAAAGGCCAGCGAACCTACTATACCGGCGCCGATGATGGCATAAACATTTGCCTTGCTCATGCCTTCCTTATTGGGTATAGCTTTCCGGCCAAACGAAGTGATGATCCAGAACAAAAACATCATGGTAAACCCACCCGACAGCGCCGACATGATATTGATCATTTGCGCCACCATAGCCGTATTGCCAAAAGCAAACAGGGAGAAAAACCGCCCGACCATTTGAAACAGCGGAGCACCCGGCGGATGCCCGACTTCGAGCTTGTAGGCGGTGGCTATGTATTCGCCGCAATCCCAAAAGCTTGTGGTCGGTTCTGTAGTGAGGATGTATACCGTGGAGGCGATCACAAAAATGATCCAGCCAGTATAAAGGTTCAGCTTTTTATAAAGATCCATTTCCTTCAGTTTGTTTCTGTTGCGAAAATAATCCAAATTGAGCGATTCTCGCTCACGATTAAGAAATTGTATACTTTTCATCCACCATCTGGCCGATGAAAAGCAACATTTTCTAAATCGGGATTATACCTAAAGTATAGCGATTTTTCACTGCGTTCAAATCGCTCAACTTAGGTATAATAAAAAGAGGGTAGCGGGCAGGGGGCGAATATTGTTTACATGCAAATCTATTCGTCTTTAAAATTTATAGTTAAATGGGGAAAGCTTACTTTCGGTGATTATAATCACCAAAAGTTATAACTTACGGTGAATATAATCACCAAAAGTTATGAATTCAAATGGAGCGCTAAAAAGAAAAATAAATTGCCGCGAAAATTCATAGAAGCCTATAAGGCTGATCAAAGGGTTATTAACAGAGAAAATTTCAGAGAATTTGTAATGGTGTAACCTTTGTTGCGTGTGCTTTTCGATCTTTTTCTTTTGCACTGATATGGCATAGAACATGGATGATTAGGGGAAAATATGGCCACACAGGGAGGATTTTATCTTTGATTTTTTAATTACTTTATTTACCTTTAATGCCTTTAAATCTTGTCCATATGAATGATCATCAGGAAAACCGTTATTCACAGCTTTCGAGCCTTAAGCAGACCTTCAAGGAGAATAACCCTTTAAAAATATAAAAATGAAAAATCGAGCAACGTATCTTATGGTATTAATCCTGGCTACCCTAACCATAAACCTTCATGGTCAGGATTGGCACTGGGAATGGGTAAATACAAATAAAAAGAACTTAAGTAATGCATGGAGTAGCGTGATTCATGCTGATTTCTTCAACAATGTTTATTGCCGCACGTCTTATGACACAGCGCTATACTTCCCTGATACCTCTTTTCATCATCCTGAACAATACCATAATAACGGTAACTTCGTAATTTCAAAATATAGCGACCAGGGTGCTTTTATTGAGGCCCTGGATTTACATACTGTACCGGGCGGAAATATTACTTATCCTCAACTGGTAACTGATTCTGCCTCATGTTTGTATTTATGTTTCCCGTTCAGGAAAAAGGTTTTTATTAAGGACACCTTTTTAACCATTGCTCCCACACCTTACCCCATGCACCCTGATGTTTTGATAGCAAAAGTTGATGAGAATTATGATCTTATGTGGAGTGGTTTAATAACGAGCTCCGTCCAAGACGATTTAAGGGGAATGGTACAAACCGCTGAGGGTGATCTGGTAGTATCATGTATTCATCATGCAGTTGCTGATCCCCATCAGGTAAAATTTTTAGGACAGGATACTTCTGCACCTTACAATAAAACCATGAATTCACTAACCAAAATCGATCAAAATGGTAATTTGATCTGGAAGAAGGAAATCAGGAGTGAATATTTAGGGATTGATGCCCGCGATTTGGTTATCGGGGATAATGGAATGATCTATTTATTGGGCACTGCCAGCAATCACTTCAGTATTGGTAATGATACTATCCATCACCCCGAACCGGGGGCAGAGCCACTCAGATTTCATGCTGTTTTTAATCAAGCGGGTGAGTTAATGGATGCTTACTTTTTCGACTGGGATATACGGCTTTGGGAAATACAAGTTGATTATGACAGCCATCTTTATATTTCCGGTTTCATTATCAGTGATACGGCAATCATTGGCAATGATACCATATTTGTACCGGAAGGAGAAAACTTTGGAATAATTGGGAAGTTCGATCCTGAGCTTAACCCGGAATGGTATCAAATAATGGAGAACATTACGCTGTCGCGAATTCTATTAGATGGTGAAAACCTTATTTTTACTACAACGGTTGAAGGAGATGTTCAAATTGCTGATACAACTTTATCAATTGGTGGTTTAAGTGAAGCTATGATTGGAGAATTTGATGCCAATGGACAACTCTTAAACCTACAGACTACAAATTGCACGCATGACTTGTCAATATATTTCAACATTTTTGATAATTGTAAAAACCCGGTAATTGGTGGAAGTTACGTTGGTAAGGCAATATTTGGCAATGATACAATTTCAACGGATAATTACATCATAAGTGAATCCTTAATTGCCAAATTGGTAAGAAATGAACCTTCATCCATCGACCTTGGCCCGGATAGTATTTATTGCGAAGAATATATCCTTCAGGCTCCCCCGGGTTTCCATTATTATTCATGGAATGATAGCATCACAACTCAAAATTGGATTACCATAAATGAAACAGAGACAATCCATTTTGCTTGTGCCGACATGAACGGATGCTGGATATATGATACCATCAATATTGAGATCCACCCGGGCATTACCGCCGGTTTAGGCCCTGATACCACAATTACGAAAAATGATACCATTGTTTTTGCCTTACCCAATCATTATGAATCCTATTTATGGTTCAACGGTTCAACATCCAATACGGTCGAAATCATTGGATCTGATTATGAAGTCGGAACTTATCCAGTTTGGGTAGAGGTTACGGATGGACCCTGTATTGAAACAGACACCTTGCTGTTAACAATAAAAAGTGGATTTGGAATTGATGAAACGGATGTGACCGGCATTACCATCTACCCAAACCCATTTACGGAGTCGTTTAACCTTGAGATCAAACCCGGATACCAAGCTGTCGAAATCCGGAATTTGGATGGAAGCATTATACGCTCTCATGAGATTAATGCGTCAAATACTACCAAGCTGCGGATCAACACAAAAGGCCTTCAAAGAGGAATATACCTGCTAAACATCAAAACAAGGAAACAAAACCTGATCAAGAAGATCATAAAGCTGTAGTTTCTAAAGCGACCGGCATTTGATTTTTGTAAAAGCCTTTTGTAGCAAGGGTAATTATTGGAGAATTACAATACAGCTTGGGCATTGATAAATGATGCATGGAAACATGGGTGAATGCGGATAAATATGACAAGCCAGGGGAAATTTGTATCTTTGAAAGAAAAGATAATGAATAATTCAGCGATTCAAATTTTCACCTCCAAAGATGGAAAAACTGAAATTGAAGTTAAGCTTGAAAAGAAAACAATTTGGCTTAATCAATACCAATTAAAATGAGCTATACACCTGTGCATAAAAAAATTCGCCAACAATCCCCTCCCTCCATTGTTCTCCTCACAACATAGCCCAAAAGAAAATCCTTAAGTAGGAGGACTTTGAGCGGCGTGTGCTAAATTTGTGCGTTAAAACCAAGCTTCATGGGAAAGCCGAAACGATGGATTATACCGGATATTCACGGATGCGCAGAAACGCTAAAAGCGGCCTTTGATCAGATCATTCGCCCGCGAAAGAAAGACGGGCTTTATTTTTTAGGCGATTACATCGACCGCGGCCCGGATAGCAAAGGCGCAATGGATTTTATCATGGATTTGGAAACACAAGGCTATAAGGTGCATCGCCTGATGGGTAACCACGAGGAGGTGATGTTGCGTGCTCATGAAGCTTCCAGGCATCACCGTAAGGGATTTCTCACCAGGAAGCCTGCCGCCGTGCGTGAGTGGGAAGAAAAAGGGAGCGCCGGGGCCATGCAATCGTTTGGCATTGATGAACCCAAACAACTTCCTGCGAAATACCTGGAATGGACCCGGCAACTGGGTTATTACACCGTGCTTGATGATTACCTGCTGGTGCATGCCGGTCTTAATTTTGAGCTGGATGACCCTTTTTCCGACCGGCATGCCATGCTTTGGATTAGAAAATTTAACGTTGATCCGGCCAAAATCAATTTCAAAACCATTATTCACGGTCATGCGCCCCAATCGTTGGAACAAATAAAACAAAATCTTACCGAAATCAACTCTGGCCATATCGACCTGGACAACGGCATTTACATGCCCCATAAAGTCGGATTCGGGAACCTGTGTGTTCTCGAGTTGAATGCCTGGGAATTGTAATGTACAGGAGAACAGGGATTTCTAAATATCCGGATAACATTCCGGGAGAAATGTAACCACTTACCGGCGCTTTATAATTTGCGTAATTTATACTAACTTTGGAAAAAATGAAGTTTTTATATTAATATGAAACGTATAGATGATTTGAAGGATTTGCCGCTTGAGGAAAAAATTGAAGTAATCCAACAGTTGTGGGAAGATGTTTTTGATAAGCAAGATAGGCTTCAAGTTCCTGAGGCGCATAAACGGATATTGGATAACCGGCTTAAACAGATTGAAAATAAAGAAGGAACGTTTAAGTCTTGGGAGGAGGTAATTTCTAAATACTCAAAGAAGTGAGTTCTTTTAAGCTTCAGGTTTATGATGCCGCAGAATTAGATCTGGATGAGTCGTATGTCTGGTATGAAGAACATGTATCCGGGCTTGGTGATCAATTTATTGATGATGTTAGGGAAAGCATGGATTATATTTCCAGATCGCCCTATTCATTTGAAAAAAAGCTTTACGAACTGCATCAATGTGTACTAAAAAGATTTCCATTTGCAATTTATTATAAGATAAATACCACGAATAAGATAGTTTGGATAATTGGTGTTTTACATTTTAAGAGAGATGAGCTGGTATTGGTAGATAGGCTTCAAGATAGTATGTAAAAAACTGTCTATGCAGAAATCTGCTACTGCCTTAAGTTGAAGGTTAAAAAATTTATATCTTGGCCCCACGTTAACATAAGTAATGAACTATAATATTAACTTGAGGAAGCAAAACGGAAATAGAAAAACTTTTTCACTATTTATTTTGGTATTGTTCATAGTCTCCTGCTGGTCAGTCGATTTGGCGGCGCAGGATGAATATGAGCCTTCCTTTTATTTTACCGATTCCACCCAAACCAGTATGTCGATGCCATTTGAGTTGGTAAACAACCTGGTGATCATCCCGGTGAATATTAATTTTTCCGAACAGCTTAAGCTCATCCTCGATACGGGTGTCCCGGTTACCATCATTACCCGCTTGTATGCCGACGATACCGTTTCACTCCGCTTTGCACGCAAACAAAAGATCAATGGCTTGGGTGAAGGAGATCCCGTTGAAGCTTATCATGCCGAGCGCAACCATTTTCGTATTGATGATATCGAATCGGATAACCAGGAGCTTTATGTGTTGCTAAAGGATCTTTTTGAGTTCTCTCAAAAGATGGGCATGAAAATACATGGCCTCATCGGCTACCATGTTTTTAAAAATTTTATCCTCGAATTTGATTTTGAGAGCAAGTTTCTATCTATTCATCAACCCGGGCATTACGAATACAAAAAGTCGCGGCGCAATGACCGGGTAACTTTACCGATGCAGATCATTGACAAAAAACCCTACATCACAACCGATGTGATCATGGCCGATGGGACCAGGGTTCCCGTTAAACTACTGATTGATTCCGGAGGTGGCTTTGCCTTGTGGTTATCTCCCCAATCCGATGAGCGGATCACCCTCCCCGAAAAAATCATTGACGGCTATTTGGGAGTAGGCCTTAACGGTGACATTTTTGGCAAAAAGGGCCGCATTGAAGCGATCGAACTGGGACCATTCACCCTTAAGGAACCTATTACATCCTTTCCCGATTCTGCCTCGGTAACCAGTACCATAAACCGGGATGGACGCAATGGCAGTATCGGGGCCAAGATCCTGAACCGTTTCAACATGATTATCGATTATCCCAATAAAAAGATCACCTTGATTAGCACCGATCGTATTGACGAACCATTCGATTATAATCGCAGTGGTATCGAGATCATTGCACCTATCCCGGGATTGAATGCTTATACCGTTTCCCATGTGCGTGATGGCTCACCGGCCGACAAGGCGGGAATAAAGGAAAACGACCAGCTGATTTCGGTCAATTACCGCCGCTCAGTGGAATCATCCATTGGTGAGATGAATGAAATGCTTTACGGTGACCCCGGCAAACGCCTCCGCGTGATCATTAACCGCAACGGCGAACGGATGAAGTTTAAGTTCCGGTTGAAGAAAGTGCTATGAACGGGAGGGTTTGTGCTTTGTAATTACCTGATTTAGATGAACCCATATTATTTGATGTAAGATGTTAACTTGTTGAATCGATCATTTGTTAATCAGTCCAAAAACCCATTCCATGAAAAACCACCTTACCAATTAACCAATTAACCAATTAACGAATTAACGAATTAACCAATCAACCAATTAACCAATCAACCAATTAACCAATTAACAAATTAACCAATTAACAAATTAACCCTCCCTAACGGCAGGCAGGCCGTACCTAACGGCAGGCAGGCCGTACCTTGCGGCAGGCAGGCCGTACCTTGCGGCAGGCAGGCCGTACCTTGCGGCAGGCAGGCCGTACCTTGCGGCAGGCAGGCAATTAATCAATCAAGCAATTACACATGCACCCGTGGGCTTTCTCACTCCTTCTCCTGCAACTGATATTTCAGAAAATCGAGTACCAGCGGGATTTCATCAGGATCGACGCCATGATTGATCAAATGCTCTTTATCGTCATTAAAACCGTTCATAAATGCCTTAAAGGTTTTGTCCTCCTGCCTTATGCTGCGCAGGTAGTTTTTAATGGCATC
>JAIPAP010000082.1 GCA_021740045.1 Bacteroidales bacterium | reverse complement strand
GGGAAAGCCAAACAAGTGTTCCCATTTTTTATCATCCACCATCCGAAGTCCGGTAGCGTAATTAAAATACTTTTGATCAAGCCACAGAGAGCCGTCTTCCTTGATCTCAACCAGCTTGTCTTTAATCACATTGATGTATTGCTCAACCTGTTCCGAATGTGGATTGCCATAAGGAGCAAGGCCCATAAGCTTGTATTCGCCTGAATTCACCCTGAAGCCCAGAAAATATGTAAAAGCAGAGTACAACAATCCCAGCGAATGCGGAAACCGCAACTCTTTCAGTATGGTTATGTCGTTATCTTTACCGTGACACATAGAAGCGGTTGCCCATTCACCCACGCCATCAAGGGTTAAAATAGCAGCTTCTTTAAAAGGGGAGGGGTAAAAGGCGCTTGCCGCATGGGAGTGGTGATGCTCGGGAAACAACAGCCTGACTTTCTTTTTATCAAACTCTTGTATGGTCATTAATTCATCGATGATGATCTTTTTCAGGAACATCTTTTCCCTGAGCCATACCGGAATAGCCATAATAAATGATCGCAGCCCCTTGGGTGCGAAGGCATAATAGGTTTCCAGCAACCTTTCGAATTTCAGCAAGGGTTTATCGTAAAAAGCGATTGCTTCTAGCTCGTCAATACGGGTACCGGTATCTTCCAGGCAATACTTTATTGCATTCACCGGGAAGGATGAATCATGTTTTTTGCGGGTAAAACGTTCTTCCTGGGCAGCCGCCAATATTTTTCCATCTTCTATCAGTGTGGCTGCGCTGTCATGATAAAAACTAGATATTCCTAATATTCTCACCTGAAACCTCTTTTTCAATATCGAGTTACAACAACAAAATAATCAAATTGTTATTGTTCACCCCGGTTTTATTACATTCTTATTTATTCTTTTTTATCGGGCTCGCCCCTCAACTGAAGCATTTCCCTGTCTAGTTGATCAGCCATAAAAATCAAGGCCATACTGGTATAGATCAATATACCTGTTGGCATTTGCCCGAGTACGCCGTTACCGTAACTTGCTCCCATAATGCCGCCGATACCGGCGGCCAATGCACTGAGTTTGCCTTTGATTTCCGGATCCTTAACCCGGGCCATAATTAGATAGGACCCTTTTATCATGATATAAGCCAATATCATCAGATGCAGGGTAAGGCCCACAATACCCTGTTCGGCCCAAATCTGGACATACCAGCTATCGGTAGGTACTTGTGCCAGGAAGCCCTGCGGTGAAAACCGTCTTCCCCAGTTACCGGCACTACCGATACCTCCTCCGAATGGCTTATCTTTGAGATATTCGGCCAGCAATGCCCTGTTTTCCAGCCTCACCTGTAGCGAGGCTGCTTCCTGCGGCCTGAAGGCTGTTCGCATTCGTCGTATATAGTAGTTATCTTGCCCAAGGTAGGTGTAGCGGAAAAAGGCAAACACCCCGGCAAGAATAATTGCCCCAATTAAAAGGTAGAGGAAGTTACGCCGGTGGATCAGAAAAATTAACCCGCCAATAAACGGGACGATAATAGCGCCGCGGGTCCCCGAGAGCATCATGCCATATAAGCCTGAAACACCCATGATGATATAAAAAATGCGTTCCCATTTTCGCCGTGTAACGGTTGCGGCCAAAAGTCCAACGATGCCGGCATGTCCCTGGGCAGCGCCAAACTGACCTGCATCGCTATAGAATGAAAAGATACGCAAGCGGCCAAATATGATGTGGGTTACAGCTCCTGTTTGATTCAACCACCTTTGTTCGGCAAAGTCAGGTCCAATGTATTCCTGCATCATACCTTTCAGGGTTCCTAATATGGAGAGGACTCCCCATAGAATGAGAAAATAATTAAGGTATTTTACCCTGTTAAAGAGCATGAATACCAAAGGAATCGTCATCAGCATATAAAGGTTGAATCCGCGAACGGCATAGAACCATGCCACACGGCTTAGTGCAAGGGGATTGAAAAATTCGAGTATGGCATAAAGGAACCATATGAGCGCCAGCAAACTAAGATCATTCTGAATGGGTTTCCAGGCCGAGCGATCATAAAAATACTTAAAGAAAAGGGCGATATAAGTAAGAAATAAAAATCCATCAACGCTTAGGCCGAGGGGAACCGGCACAGGAAGGTAACGGGTTATTCCGATGGCAAGAAACGCTGCAAAAATAACGGAAATAAGCCCAATACGTGGATTTACAAACAAACGGTTTAGATAAATGAGCACAAACGGTAGCATAATAAGGGCAACAGCCGAAACAAGCCCTCCTGTGGCGATAAGGTAGCTGATTAAAACCACACCCAGAGCCAGAAGCAAAATAGCTTCCGGGGTGCGGAGTTTCAGCGAGCCTGGTCTAGGATCATAGTTGTTCAGCATAATGCTATCGTTATATATTTCAAAAGTATAAAAAAAGCTTTGCTTTACCTAAGTTGAGCGAGAAACGCTCTATTTCATTTTATCTATTTCTCCTTAGCCTCTTCCATCCTTCACGGTAAAAAACATAGCCTTCGTAAAAAATTCTCTTCAAACTTATATTAATGGCTTTATTCAGGTAATAATACCCGGCGATTAAACCGATCACGGTCATTAAAATGGTTACCAGTGAAACCGCCATTAATACGGATCTTTGAGATATATCCGAAAAAAAGTATACCAGCCCAAACACGGCCACAAGATCGCCAATTATATTGGCAGTAACCATATAAATAACTTTTAAAAAGTTCTTCTTGGGCTGATTAATACTATCCAAAGCCACACCCGTAAACCGGTCAATGGCTATGAACAAACCATATACTGCAAAAACCCTGAAGATATCGGATGATTCCAGGTATTTTTCCCCGCCAATGATCAATACGAGGAATTCAGCAAAAATAAAGCATATCAGTGATATGGGTATGAACAAATAGGTAACTGCTCCTGAATAAGTGTAAAAAATGTTTTTCATCTCATCTATTTTACCATTCAGGCTGGCTTTTGACATTTTTGGAAACGCCGTGGCAATAAAGCTTCGCAAGGGTATTTCGAGGAGTTCGGTCAATTTAAGAGGAACTCCGTAATAAGCCACACCGCTGGGGCCAAGAAAAGTACTCATTCCAATAATAATGGTATCGGCACTTTTCAATAAATTACTGCCTATGAGGGTTCCGGTGGAGAATTTTCCGAAATTAAAAATAGTGCTATTGGTTTTTTTGGTGGCTTTAAACAAATAATGAATGCCATCCCATTTCATGATGATGGAATAAATAGAACCCAGTGCGTGAAAACCAAGATGAAACAATACGATGGTTGTTATATCTACATTGAAGAAGAAGAGGTTGATCGCCAGGAAGACAACAAACCCACCCCTGGCCACCGATTGCAGGAATAATATTCTGTCGAATCGTTGATCGGCATGCATTACCGAAATGGCATTTTGAAAAGGCATGTTCGCGAATGCCAGCAGGGGATACCAGGTGAAAAACAGGGAATATCCTGATTCATCGATAGTTTCCGGAAAAATAGCATAGGCCAGTATAATGATAGCCGCGATGATGGAGGTGGCGATCAAACCAATAAGCCAGTTGGAACCCTTTAGCCGTTTCCGGTCTTCATCACTTGATCCCGATAAAAAACGAATAACAGCCGTCCGGGTAATACCAAAGCGCAGCATTTCGATAAAATTCCCCATGGTAATGTAGAGCAGCCATTAACCGAATAGTTCGGGAATCAAAGTACGGGTAAGAATAATAAAGCTTAGCAAGCCCCAGGCGGCAACGGAAACATTACCGGTTAAGGAGAGAAAATCACTGGTTTTGATAATTTTCTTTGCGAGTCCAATCACTTATTTCTTTCATTATTCCTTTACTGTAACCCTTAGCCGGCCCGGATATCGTACCGCTCTGCCCAGCCTTCCGAGCCCTGAAGACTTTCCTGATGGGGGCAACCCATTAATGGTATCTTTTACGTGGTGCAGCTCAATGCCGTTCAAAATGAGCAACGGATCTTGCTCAGCCACTTTCTGGAATGTTTCCAAGGCCATTTTATCGGCTTTTTGCCAGAACTGCTTAGCATAAACAAATAGCATGGAAGCATCAACATGCTTCATGAGTTTAATTGGATAAGCATTTTGTACAATAGCAGGAATCTCAATGAAGATATAATCGTATTGATAGTTTTCCTGGCGCAGATAGTGCGATTCAACAAGGTCGCCCACGGAATCGACCTTTACAAACCGGTTGCCCAGTTTATAGGTAAAAGTAAAATTGTTATCTTCCTCGGTTTTGTTTTCATCATCGCTCATATAGTTCAGGAACAGAACGTTATCGCCAACGCTTCGGAGTTTTTCAATAACCCTGTTGGTAACCAATGTTTTGCCTGTTTGGTTTTGTGTGCTCATCACCAGGATTATCCAGGGGGTAGCTTCCGCTTCATCGCTCATTTTTTTGGTTTCCATTACATCGGTAAGCCGCAGGTATAGGTTCTGAACAATCATCTCGGCCAAGCGGTCAAGAATAAGCGGGAAGTTGTATTTGTTCCTGTCTTTTGAATTCAGATCGGGATAAACACCGGCAAGTGGCAATCCGGTTTTCTTTTCGGCCCGCTGCGGAGTTTTTAATGTATTGTCGAAGTATTCGAGGACAATAATAACGAAAGCCACCATTAAGAACCCGATGATTGCTGCTGCCAGTACCAGTATCTTGGTGTTACCGGCAGTTGGCGATAACGGAAAGTGCGGCGAATCCACCACCTTAATATTGGTGGCCATTTCGAGGTTTTTCTGACGCATTTTCGCTAAGTTCAAGCTGCGTAAGGCTTCCAGGTATGATTCTTCGGCAACGCCAATGGCTCTTTCGAGCCTTTTAAGGGTGGCCCCCAGTGGGGCAAAGGTTTCGTAAGTCTCCCGAAAGTCTTTTTTCCGGTTACGCAATACCTGCAAACTGGCCTTGGCTTCCTCGTACTGTATCATGTTGTTAAGCCATTGATTCAGTAAGGTTTGAATGGGTATTCCTTCGGTGGTATGTGTATAGGCATACAGGCGATCGACGTATCGTTTTATATCTGTTTTCAAGTCCTTGGCTTCGCTCTTTAGTTCACCCAGTTCCTTATCCAGGTATGGGTCATATTCGGTGGTTAACTGGTTGAGAGTTATTTTTTCATTGATGTTGGATAAACGCTGCCGCTTTTGGATGAGTTCGGCGCTGTTGAGATAAATGCTGTCCTTCACACTGAGCTTTCGTTCCAAATCATTGAGCGCAGCGGCAGCCGATGACATCTTGATTTGCTGGTTCTGGAAGAATACATCTAGTTCCTCTTTCTGCTCGGCTATGTATTTGGTTTGTTCGTTGTAATTAATAATATCATTTTTCTGATTGAATTTCAGCAGGGCATCTTCAGCATCCTTGAGTTCCTCGTTAGCCTTTTCCACTTCCCGCTCAAAATATCTTACCACAGCATCGGTTTGAATGGCTTTAAGTTCCTTGAAATTCTTTATGAACATATTGTTCATGATCTTGAGCGTTTGCTGGCAAATACCGGGGTCATCCGATTGATAGGATATCTGGATGAGATCGGAATTTTTAACCCGGTTTACACTAATGTTGTTCTTTATGGCATTAATGCTGTAATGTGGGTGGGTATAGTTGAGCAACTCATAAATAAAATTAGTATCACTGCTATAATAGTGGGCCATGAAGTTATTGACCGTTGCCTCATAATCGCTTACATTCACACCGGGTGGGACGATTCGATCTTTACCGTATTCGGGGCCGAATTCTTCAACCTCTTGAACAACCGGTTCTTCCGGCGGCATATCAACCCTTGCATATCCTTCTCCTTCTTTAAGAGGCTCAACTATTAATAATTCTCCAACCAGCAGTTCAGTAGTATGCAATTCATTAAGCTTTTTTAGCTCGCTCACTTCAACGCCGAATTGCCTGGCTACCGAATATAGTGTTTCTCCGGGCTGAACGCGGTGCAACCTGTAGTAATTCTTTACCTTGGGATTTATTAAAAGCCGCTCTCCGGCATAAACCCGCTCTCTAGACAGGTAATTCAACTCTTTGATCTTCTCAATCGAAATGTTGTATTTCCTGGAAATTTCCGACAACGATTCCCCGCTTCTAACTTCGTGGAAATTATTTCCGATTTCCGGTCTTTCACCCTGTTGTGTTACTCGTTGTTGACTTGCTCTTGTGGTTGTTTGTTGATTTTGCCCGGTTTTTTGGGTGTTTCTTGTTTCGGTTTGCCGGGCGCCCTGCTTTTCACCATCTTTCTTTTTTGAAAGCTCTTCGCGCAGGTTTTCAATTTCACTTTCGAGCGAACGGATTTGCTCAATTTTATCCCGTTCAGCGCCGGTTTTACCAAAGCGAACAACCAGATCCTTAATTCTTTTGGGTACTATTTTTTGCAGTTGGTTATAATGTTCCCTGCTTATGTATTTTTTGTTTTGTTCCTGCAATGATAAATGCTGGGCAAGCAACCTGATTGAGACCTGTTCAATGGTTTGACGCGAGTTGATGATCTGGATCATGTTATCGAACTGAATATTCAGGGTCAGGTAGTTGGTCCGTGTCTGGTTAGCCGTTTCAATGGAATAACCCGATCCGATTCCGGTGTAGATAATGGACTCGGTGGAATATACCTTCGGCTGATCTTTGGTAAACATATATACCAACACAGCCAAAATGATCGGCACCAAAATTAAAAGCAACAAATGCTTTTTGAATATATATATTAGTTGATAAATGTCCATTTATCGCATCTCATTAATTAAATTAAAATTAATACCAACCAATTCCTGTAAAATGTCATATGTTGTAATAAATTGTCCTCTGATTTGTTCATATTCCAGATTACCTCTTTTCTGAATTTCCTTTAAGCGGGTATATTCAGCAATATCAATTTCACCGTTTTTAAACTGATGTTCAGCCATTTCCATTTGCACCATGGTGTAGTGCTCATATTCATTGCTGATGCGAAGTTGTCGTTGCAGTTGTACCAGCTGGTTGTAGGTTCTTTTCACATCCTGCCGGATGGTGCGTATCTCGCGTTTTTCCCTAACTATCGACTGTTCCAGTAATTTCTTTTGCTTTTTGATCCGGTTCTTTCTATCCACAACTGAGGCAAACGGCAACTGTATTAAAAGGCCGCCCTGGACAACACCCCGGCGTGATATAGACAGGTAAAAATCGGGTAACTGACTAAGCTCCTGGTAATTTAGAAAAGTGTAATTACCATAGGTAAACTGCCCTTGTAATCTAAAATGTTCTAAAATGTCACGTTTGGTACTTTTAATCTCGTAACGGTCGTATTGCTGCTGGAATTTTTGGTATTGCACGTCGGGTGAATTAGCCACAGCCGAGTCAATCAGCATTTGCAAAGGGGGTATTTTATCGGTAATGTCATCGGTAAGCGGGTTGAAATACTGAGAGGTATCTCCTCGCTGAGCCTCCGCTGTAAATGCCCATAAAACCAACAATATGCTTATAGCTGCTACCCTCATCAAGTTATTAACTACGTTTGGCTTGTTCATCTTTCGCTTTAAAACTTCCAAAATCCTATTTTATCAAGCATTTTCAAGCATAAATATAAGCTGCTTTTACCTTCCGCAATAAGTCAAATTGAAAAAATTATGAAATATTTTTCAACAAACGTGATTATGCGGTTGATTATCAGCATATTTATATCTTAATAAAGTTCTGGTTACACATTTTCTTTTTGAAACAGAGCCGGTATTGTACGCAATATGATCTTTATATCACCCCAAAATGAATTGTTTCTTGCATAAAGGTTGTCAAGATTTTTGCGTTCTTCTTCCGACATCTCGCTTTTCCCTCGTTTTTCTACTTGCCACAATCCCGTTATTCCGGCGGGGGCGAAAAAGCGATCCACCCATTCATCGGAAGTAAGCAACTCGGCTTCATAAAGTGGCAAAGGCCGGTTACCGACTATCGACATATCGCCTTTTACCACATTGATCAATTGTGGTAGTTCATCAATACTGGTTTTCCTGATAAACTTACCCACATTTGTAATACGGGGGTCATCCTTTATTTTTACAAAGGCCGACTGCACTTCCTGTCGCTTTTGCCTCAGGAATTCCTCTTCCGAAATGGCTTTGCCATCTATAAACAATACCGGACTGCTGCCATTATTTTTGTTCGATTCCGGGAATTGCTTTATGTCAATGGCTTTTGATTTGGTTTCTTTCTTTTCCTCATGCTTCAACTTTTCTTCCAATTCCTTAAGCTCTCTCCGTTCGGCTTCACTGTATTGGTTCAAATGCTCCAATTCTTTGAGTTTGGCGTCAGCTCCGGTATACATCGAGCGAAACTTATAAAAGTCGAAAATCTGGTAACCCGTGCCTACCCGCTTGGAAATGTAAAAAACGGGCCCTTTCGATTCAAGTTTAATAGCCAAAGCTACAAGAAGAAGTATGGGGGATAATATCAATAATGCGAGTGAAGAGGTAATCAGGTCGAAGGCCCGCTTAATAAACGGAATCTTGTATTGGGCTTCCTTTTTTTCAGCATCTGCATCTTCTGTTCCCTTACGGGCTTTGAATTTTTTAAGATAATCGATTCTTACCGCCACATCTTGGGGATTGATCTGATTCACCGTATACAGATCGTCTATTCGATTGCTAAAAGCTTCGTTTTTAATTTTCTCACTACTATAGTGATCAATGAGTATAAAAGGTGTTCTTAAGTGAAGATTTTTTGACTTCAACAACTGATGTAATTCAATACCTTTAACCCCCGGAATATGCGTTTCACATAATATACCATCCACATCACTGGTTTCAGCAAGCCAATTTATTGCGGTAAGGCTATTTTCTTTAACGGCTACCTCAAAATCATCACTTTGCCGAAACCGGTCAATAATCTTGGTGTCGCCACCTATGTATAGTATTTTGTGTAGTTCTTTCTCTTTCTTCTTTTCCTGATTCTTCATTCTATAATATTTGAGCCCCCGATACTATTATTGTATGCTAAGTTCGTGCAAGCATACCCTCTATCCGTATAGATAACTCCTCAGGATTAAAGGGCTTTATCATGTAGTCGTTAGCACCCAGTTTGAGACATTTAACCCTTTCGGCACTACTGTTTATACTCGATAGCATTATCAAAGTATCCCTTCGGCCAACTACATCTTTCAAATGAATAACCAAAGTGGTATTATTGGCCCGGCAGTAATTCATGGAGTTTGTTAGCCGGGTGATCGGGGATGATGGAGAGCGTTTCTTTAAGCCAGTTAAAGGGCTCCACTCCGTTAATCTTGCAGGTGGCAAGTAGGGAATAAATCATTGCAGCCTTATGAGCAGCGTCGTGCGAGCCGGCAAACAGGTAATTCTTTCTACCCAAGGCTACTGGCCTGATGCTGTTTTCCACCGGGTTGTTGTCAATATGAAGGCGTCCGTCTTCTACATAGCGCTTTAGGCGGTTCCACAGTTTGAGGTTGTAGGCAAAAGCTTTCCCTATGGCACTCTGGGGCAGCACCTGGGTAATATCTTCCTTGAACCAGTCTTCCATCTGTTTTAATATGGGCATGGCTTCTTCCTCGCGCAGGACTTTTATTGGTTCGGGGTCCAATTCACGCTCCCGGGCTTTCTGCTCAATGGCATAAAGCTGCTGGAAGTAGTTTAACGCCTTCTCCGCACGGGTGGGATCATTATCCCGTGCCTTGTCAAAATACCGCCGGGCATGGGCCATGCAGGCCAATAGCGTGATATTTTGCTGGTTGTTCAGGTTCTCGTAAGCTGCGTATCCGTCGGTTTGTAAGTAGCCCTGGTAATGTTCCAGCATGGTGTTGGGACCATCCCGCCCGCGGCTTTTGCGGTAATCGAACAACACCAGGCGCTTGATTGGACTGTAATAAACCCAGTGGTAACCCTTGTGGGTGGCTCCGGGCTTGTCTTTGGTCAGCACCGGGAGCGGGGTTTCATCCACCATCAGGTAATCCTGCATTAACAATTGCCGCATTAATGCATCATACAAAGGCTCCAGCAAACGGCAGGCGCCATTGAACCAGCCACTTATTGTAGATTCTGCAATGGTAATACCGTCTCGTTTGAGCATCTGCACTTGGCGGTAAAACGGCAGGTGATCGACAAACTTGCTGATCAGCAGATGAGCCAGCATCCCTGCCCCGGCATTGCCTTTTGGAATCGGAAGCGTGGGCATAGCGCCTATGGCGATTTGGGTTTGCTCATCATTGGCTTCCACAATGTATTTCGGCCGGATGATCTGGCGTACATAGATATTCGCGGGCTGGTATTCCAGTATTTCGCTCACGGCTTCCCCGATCTTCTTTGCTCCTTCGGGCAGGTCGCCGGGTTCAATAACTTCCTGCTTACGCGGCAGGTGAGCCGGAAGTTCGGCCCGCAAGGGCTGTTTTTTATCACCCTGGGGCTTTTTGCGCTTATAGGAGATTTGTTCTTCTTCTCCCTGAGCAGGGGCTTCTTCGGCCGGTTGCTCAAACAAGGTTAGCTGGCCGGGGTCCAGCGAGGCGATAAAGCGCTCGCTTTTAGCACCAAAGACCATACGCTTCAACTGGGCCAGTTCATGGGAGATTACTGCTACCCTCGATTTGTAGCCGAGTAACTCCTGGTATTCTGCTTTGGTAATCGTTATGGTTTCCCCGTTTGCCATAAGGCAAAATTATGCATTCAAAGCCCTGCAAACAACCGTTTTAGATACGATTTATCCACAACAAATTGTTATGAAAATCGCAGGCGTTTTTTTGCATTTTTCATCTCAATACCAGTAATTAACATCACCAGTTCACTGTAATCGATAGCCGTACTCAAACCACCGGTACCGGAACGGGGAAACTCAAAGGTGCCTTTTTCCAGGCGTTTGTAAAACAAGACAAATCCGCCGGGTTCCCAGCGAAGCATCTTGATGCGGTTGCGTTTTTTATTGATGAAGATAAACAGGTCGCCGCTCATGGGATTTTGGCCAAGGCGGTGGCTTACCAGCCCGTATAGCCCGTCAAAACTCTTGCGCATATCGGTGGGCTGACCATACAGAAAATAGCGACCTGCGGTAACGGAAAACATCAATCTACAGGTCTATGAGTTGTTTGACCATCTCCACAGGGGTATGAACCGGCAGGGTCAGTTCAACGCCGTTGGGATAACGCAGGGATATATGGGTTGAAGCTGAAGTGCCGATTTGGATAAAGGTATCCTGCCCGTGGTTTTCCCTGCGGGCTTTTCCGATCCAATAATGCAGGAGTGATTCTTTGATACCATGCACCCGGGCAAACTCTCGCTGGGTCAATCCACTTTGTTGCCATTGCTCGACCAGGGCCATCTTTTGGTTGCGGTTTTCTTCTCGACTCATAATCCTTTTTGACCGCAAAAATCCTATTTGTTCGTCAGGCTGGCAAGATGCTCATGGCCGAAGGGATACTTATCAAAGGTATATCTTTAAAATATCCGCTAGCCCTAATGTTTTTGATAAAATCATAACCATCGATATTTGGCATTTTAATATCGGCTACGATCAAATCGGGAAGATTGCCCTCCTGCATCCAGTTCAATGCATCCATGCCATCAGTCTTGGACGTCACCTTATAGTTCTTGCTGAGAAAGTTTTCCAACAGCATACGGATGCTTTTTTCATCATCAATTACGAGGATATGTTTTTTCATCATGCTTCAATCTGTATTTTGTGTGCCCGTTTTTTCACCCCTTCCAATTTATTGCCCTCTACAAATATACAAAATCAGAATTCTGAGGGCACGTTTACTTTGCTATGATGCAAAATAAAATAGAATCTGCGTATAATCAATAGTTTCAAAGCATTTATTTCAATGAGTGTCCTTATAACAATTTAAGCGCTAATTTGTCTTATTCAAGATATTATTAAAATAACAATTTGATAAACAGTTTGTTATTAATTTTCTTTATTGATCCGGTATTTTATATATTGATTATCAAATGCATTAGAAAAATTTTCAACAAATTTATTAACAATGCATTTGAAGTTATTCTTTTTCATTGATCATTTTTTCCAATTCGAACATTTCATCCCTCAATCGGGCTGCTTCAATAAAATCCAATTCCTTAACCGCTTTTTCCATGGCGGTTTTAGTTTTTCCATGTGATTTTTTAAGCTCTTCCAACCCCATGTATTGCACCACCGGATCGGCTGCAACATCAATTTGCTGTGGTTCGGCATAGGCTTTTCCCTCTTTTTGCCTTGAACCGGCTACAGCAGTAGCGCCCATGATAGATTCAGTTGATTTTACGATGGGTGTGGGTGTTATATTATGTTCTTCATTATAGGCCAATTGTTTTTCCCTTCTGCGGTTTGTTTCGTCTATGGCTCTTTGCATCGAATGAGTGACTGTATCCGCATAAAGTATAACCCGGCTGTTCAGGTTTCTGGCTGCCCGGCCGGCGGTTTGGGTTAATGAGGTTTCTGAGCGCAGGAATCCCTCTTTATCAGCATCCAGTATGGCAACCAATGAAACTTCCGGCAAATCGAGCCCTTCACGCAGGAGATTCACACCAACCAGCACGTCGAATTTACCCAGGCGCAAATCGCGCATGATCTCCACCCGTTCGATGGTATCTACATCGGAATGAATGTAGCGGCAACTGATCTTGATACCGGTCAGGTATTTAGTCAATTCTTCGGCCATGCGTTTGGTAAGTGTAGTGACCAGGGTGCGCTCATCCCTTTCCTTTCGTTCCCTGATCTCTTCCAGCAAATCATCGATCTGATTCAAGCTGGGCCTGACTTCAATAACAGGATCGAGTAAACCGGTAGGGCGGATCAGTTGTTCCACCACCACACCTTCGCTTTTGTTAAGTTCGTAATCGGCCGGGGTAGCGCTTACAAAAATAATTTGATTCGTCAGTCTCTCGAATTCCTCGAACTTCAAGGGGCGGTTATCGAGGGCTGCCGGCAGGCGAAATCCATATTCTACCAGGTTTTGCTTGCGCGACCGGTCGCCACCGTACATTGCCCTAACCTGTGGTACTGTAACGTGGCTTTCATCGATCACCATCAGGTAGTCATCCGGGAAATAATCGAGCAGGCAAAATGGCCTCATGCCCGGCGATCGCCCGTCGAAATAGCGGGAATAATTCTCAATGCCTGAACAATAGCCCAATTCTTTTAACATTTCAATATCGTAGGTTACACGGTCCTCGAGGCGCTTAGCTTCCAGGTTTTTACCAATCTCCCTGAAATATTCAACCTGCGCGAACATATCGTCCTGGATACGTTGTATGGCCGATTTCATTTTATCCTTTGAGGTAACAAAGATGTTAGCCGGGAATATCGTGAGCAAATCCACTTCTTCAATGCGAACGCTGGTAGCGGGATCAAACGTTTCAAGGCCGTCGATCTCATCGCCCCAAAACATGATACGGTAGCAAATGTCGGCATAAGCCGGGTACACTTCAACCGTGTCGCCCTTAACCCGGAAATTTCCCCTGAAAAACTCACTTTCGGTCCTTGAGTAAAGGCCTTCCACCAGTCGATGGAGCAAGCGGTTCCGGCCGATCAAATCGCCTCTTTGGAGCCGGATCACATTTTCATTAAAGTCATCGGGGTTGCCCATACCATATATGCACGATACCGATGAAACCACAATCACATCACGTCGCCCCGATAGTAAGGTGGAAGTGGCGCTTAGGCGTAACTTCTCAATTTCATCGTTAATGCTCAGGTCTTTTTCAATATAGGTGTTGGTTACCGGAATGTAAGCCTCCGGCTGGTAGTAATCATAATAGGAAACAAAATACTCCACGGCATTGTCCGGGAAAAACTGTTTGAATTCTCCGTATAATTGAGCTGCCAATGTTTTATTATGGCTCAGCACCAATGTGGGCTGTTTAATTTCCTGTATTACATTGGCTACCGTATATGTTTTTCCCGATCCGGTTACACCCAGCAATACCTGGGCCTCATCACCCCGATTTATGCCTTCCGTTAATTGTTTGATAGCTTCCGGTTGATCACCTGTGGGGGTGAATTCGCTTGTCAGTTTAAAATCCATTCGCGTTTACCTTACTGTATGCATTTACTATCATATTACAACGCACATTATCACTTTTTGATTTTACCGGGACATATGCTTAAGTTAAATCATTACGATCAATCATCATTCATGACAAAATTACTGACTACCGGATAATGATCCGATATGTCAACAGGCAGGGTTTCAAAGTTTACCGCTTTAAAATGATCATCATACATAATGAAATCAATCCGGTACGAAGGCATGGCGCCGGCATAGGTCCTTCCAAACCCGTTACCGGCCTCAACAAAGGCGTCATTAAAGATGGAAGCCATTTTGTGGTAGGTATATGATGAGGGGGTGTCGTTAAAATCGCCGCAGAGGATAATAGGGTAGGGGGATTGCTTAAGTTGCTCAATGGTTTGGTTTACCTGTACCGCTCGCTTTTCAAAGGCAAGCTTCAGCTTCCAAAAGATCATTTTTACGCCATTGACCCAATTGTGCTTGTTTTCGCGATTTGAGGTAATTTCATCAATGAACAGGTAATCTTCCTTATCGAGCCTGATCGACTCGAAATGCAAGTTGCAGAATCGTATGGTGTCATTATTGATCTTTATATCGGAGTAAACCAGGTAATTGTTGGTACTGTTCCTAAACTGGAAACGATCTTGATTAACAATGGGGTATTTACTGAAAATGGCCAACCCGTGGTGAATACCATGGCGCCCTCCCATAAAGTCATCCAGATGATAATGACGGTATCCCGAATGCTTTGTAAGCATTGTCATCATATCATCTTCATTATACGGATTGGAATAAAATTCCTGGAAACAGATCACCTCGGGTTTTTCTTGCCTGACCATTTTCATAAATTCATGCCGGGTTTCCACAATTTCATCTTTTCGCACATTAAAAATCCTGAACAGGCGGGCATTGAACGACATCACCTTAAACTGTTCCTCATGTTGCTGAATTGCCTCCCTTGGATTAAACTGAATATTGGTCCAGATCCGGTTCCATCCTATTAAAATGATGATTAATGAAAGAAGGAAATACCACTTACGGAAAAACAACCAGAAGATCACAAAAAATAAATTGGCCAGGAACAAAAACGGGTAGCCCAACCCCATAAAAGCAGGAAACCACCATTTTTCAGGGCTTACCCAGGCCGCAGAGTAGGATATGAGCAAGCCTGCCATAAGGAGGTAATTGATGATTAAAAGCATCCTGGTTAAAAATGGCCGTATTTGATTTCCTTTTTTCTTTTCCAAAACTCCGCGGTTTGATCAAATCTCCATTAATAGGGTTATTAGGCTTTAATATCTTGGTATGTAGCTTGCATATGGGGCTTTATCTTTCTTTATCCTTATCGTTACCGCTCATCTTGAAAAGCATCTCCTTCTCTTCGCGTGTAAGGCTTTCATAACCATATTTCGCTATTTTTTCCAATATCTTATCGATCTTTTTTTGATCCTTTACCTTACGCTTATTGTATTCTTCATCGGAAATGGGTCGTTCCTTGTGGGGCTTAAAGTAAGTGGTTCTAAAGTTGGATTTCTTTTTAAAAGGCGCCTTCATTTTTGCCCATGTAAGATGTTCAAAAATATGGCTGATATCACTTCCTTGTTTAATAGAGCGTATGTATAAAAAACCATATATAGCCCCACCCAAGTGTGCAATATGGCCTCCTGCATTGCCTGAGTTGATCAGGAAAAAATCGAGCACCACCGTTCCGATGGCTATGTATTTGATCTTAACAGGCCCCAAAAAAAGCAGGTAAATGGTATAATTGGGGACATAAACGGCAATGGCTACTACTACGGCTAGTACTGATGCAGAGGCCCCTAGTGCGATGGAGTTTCCAATTTGATCACTAAATACCGGAAACACATTAAAGGCGATCATATACAACAGGGCTCCGGCAATGCCGCCCAGAATATAGGTTGATAAAAGCTGACGTTCGTTCAGGTATTCCATAAAGATGCGTCCGAACCAAAAGAGGAACAGCATGTTAAAGAGCAGGTGAAAGAAACCTACTTGTAAAAACATGTAAGTGATCAATGTCCAGGGACGTGTCAATAAAATATCGAAGCTGGCTGGTACAGAAAGCCAGCTTACGACAAGGTTAAGCAGCATTTCGTCTCCCCCGCTCATACCTTGCGAAGGTGAGCTGAACAAGAAGCCGATAACGCGTAAAACCTGCATTAAGCCCCATACAGCAACATTGATAAGGATCAGGCGTGACAATAATGACCCACCGGTAAAGAAATCCTTTATCCGGTTCATGCCCGATCCGCCCGGTCTGTTATAATAGTTTTGATAATACATAATCAGAATCTAGGTCGATTTCTTCGAACGTTACCATACCAAAGTTTGAGCAGAACAAATCCAAATATCATACCACCCAAATGGGCGAAGTGAGCCACGTTGCTTCCGGTTTCGGTAAAACCGGAATAAAGTTCAATAGCACCGAAGATGATCACAAACCACTTGGCCTTTATTGGAATAAAGAAGTAAAGGTAAATAAGTGTATTGGGGAACATCATTCCAAAAGCGAGCAAAATACCGAACACGGCTCCTGAGGCTCCCACCACATTAGGCTTGTTAAGAAAATATTCCTTATACCGGCTCATGAAATCAAGAGCTTCCTGCATGGCGCCATGATCACCCGGGTTATGCTGCAGCGTTTGATAGGCTGTTTTAAACTCCTGGAATTCCGCCCATATCTCGCCACTGTATTGATTGATCTGGAAGGTGTGCTGGCTTACAAATGCATTGAGCTTCTGCAGCGAAGGGTCGTCAATAATACTGTTGAGCAGCTCAAGAGTTGGATTGATCTGAATATAAAACACCAGGTAATGCACCAGGGCTGCTCCTATGCCGGTTACAAAATAATAAATGAGAAAGCGCCTGGGGCCCCACACATTTTCTAATACATTGCCAAACATCCACAGGGCAAACATATTAAAGAAAATATGTGCAATTCCCCCATGCATGAACATGTAAGTAATAAATTGGAAAGGGCTGAATTTATCGGCAGCGAAGTAATGCAGTCCGAGATATTCGATCAGGTTGATGCCATAGGCGCTTCCAAGGGCAAAGGTGGCCAGAAAAAACAACCCGTTCAGGATCAGCAGGTTTTTAATGACCGGTGGCAATAAACGAAACCCTTGGGGTCTGTAATGTTCACTCATGCAACTTCGTTTTTATTTAAACCTCTTTTCCATTTCATCCAATGAAATTGTCGAAATTGTTGGCTTTCCGCTGGGTGACGTTTGTGGCACCTCACATGCGAAGAGCTTGTCGATCATATCTTCCATTTCTTCAACCTCCAGCCTGGTTCCAGGCTTAATGGCTATATTACGAGCCATTGAATGGGCTAAATTAATTTTTTTATCAATATTCAGGTCTGTAAGGTTCTTCTTATAATTTTCCACTACCTTTTCTAACAACTCATTTACATTTTCGTTCGGTAAATCGGCAGGTGTCCCGTTAATCGCGTAACTATTGTTGCCCAAATTAGATATATCGAAGCCCAGCATTTTAAGCTCCGGCATTATTTCTTCGATAATTTCAACGTCAGCAGCCGAAAAAGTAACCGCTACCGGAAATAGTTGCTGTTGCGAAACCTGCTTGCGTGTTGATAACGTCGCCAGAAAATGCTCGTATAAGATCCGTTCATGGGCATATTGTTGGTGGATGATCATCAGCCCCGATTTGATATTTGCCAGAATATAGGTAAGCTGCAATTGAAAAATATTGCGCTTTTCAGTTGGGATATTTCCGGTACTCCAGTCGGATTCAATTAATTGAGATGCATCCGCATCAACCTTTTCATCATCCTTTATATAGATTTCATTGTGAAGATTGAGGTTCTGTTCTTTTTCATGGCGCTGGTCGAATAATTTTTTCCAGGAATCATCCATTTTTGATTGCTGCGACGAAAAGTCCTTTGAGGGTTTCATGCCAGTTGACCGGAAAGGGTTATAATCCGGATTGATCTTAACGGTAGGTTGTTTGATGGGATCACCCTTTTTGGGAGGTGGCACATCAAAGCTGGTTTCCGCATCAAAATTAAGTGTAGGCGTGATGTTGTACTTACCCAGCGATTCTCTGATTGCCGAACGCAGTACCGAATACATCAGTTGCTGATCCTGGAAATTCACCTCGGTTTTGGTGGGATGGATGTTTACATCGATAGTTTTCGGATCAACATCGAAAAAAATAAAGTAGCTGGGATAAGCATCTTCGGGCAACAGCTCTTCAAAGGCACTGTCCACGCTGTGATGTAGATAGGGATGTTTGATAAACCGGTTATTAACGAAAAAATACTGTTCTCCCCGGGATTTTTTAGCGTATTGCGGCTTCCCGATAAAACCCCTGATCCTGATCTTATCCATGCTTTGTTCCAGGGGAACCAATTTTTCATTATAATTCTTACCAAAAAGCCCCACAACGCGTTGCTTCAAATTGGAAGTCTTCAATTGAAATACAGGTCTTCCGTTATGAAACATCGAAAAGGAAATGCCTGGATTAGCCAGGGCAACGCGCTGAAACTCCTCGATAATGTGCCTGGTCTCAGCATTATTCGATTTCAGGAAGTTTCTTCGGGCCGGTACATTAAAAAACAGGTTTTTAACCGCTATGGAGGTTCCATCGGGGCAATTACATGGAATTTGCCTCACCACCCTGGCCCCTTCAATTTCTAACTGGGTTCCCAGTTCATCCTGTAGGCGTTTCGATTTAAGCTCCACCTGAGCTATTGCAGCTACCGAGGCCAGGGCTTCACCGCGAAATCCCATAGTGCGAATGGCGAATAAGTCGTCGGCGGTTTGGATCTTCGATGTAGCATGGCGTTCAAAGCTCATGCGTGCATCGGTTTCCGACATCCCACAGCCATCATCGATAACCTGGATAAGCGTTTTACCGGCATCTTTGATAAAGAGTTTGATCTCACCGGCGCCGGCATCAACGGCATTTTCGAGCAATTCCTTTACAGCCGAAGCCGGGCGTTGAATCACTTCACCGGCAGCAATCTGGTTGGCAACTGAGTCGGGCAAAAGTCGGATCAGGTCGGCCATTCGCCTGGTTTAGTTT
>JAIPAP010000081.1 GCA_021740045.1 Bacteroidales bacterium | reverse complement strand
ATGCATTACCGGGTAAGGGTGTTCATATTGTTACGGTAAACGATTACCTGGCTAAGCGCGACTCGGAATGGATGGGTGTACTTTATGAATTTCACGGCCTTACCGTCGATTGTATTGATAAACATCAACCTAATTCCGATGCGCGTAAAGCAGCCTATGATGCCGATGTTACCTTTGGCACCAACAACGAATTCGGCTTCGACTACCTGCGCGACAACATGGCCCGAAACACCAGCGACTTGGTACAGCGACCGCACAACTACACCATTGTCGACGAGGTGGACTCGGTTTTGATCGACGATGCCCGCACACCGCTTATCATCTCGGGACCCACCACACAGGAAGACAACCAAGAGTTTGAAAAGCTGAAACCCAATATTCAAAAGCTATTCAATGCCCAGCGTAACCTGATCAATAAAACATTGGCAGAAGCCAAGCAATTGTTGAAAAAAGAAGACCGGACACAGGAAGAGGAAAAGCGGGGTGCCGAGCAGCTCTTCAGGTCTTATCGCGGATTGCCAAAAAACAAGGCATTAATTAAATTCCTTAGTGAGCCAGGCATAAAATCGTTGATGCAAAAAACAGAAAACCTTTACCTGCAGGAACAAGGTAAGCACATGCATATTATCGACGATGAACTTTATTTCGTGATTGATGAAAAACACAACACCATCGATATCACCGAAAAAGGTATCGACCTGCTTTCCGAAACAGCAGAAGACCCTGATTTTTACATTCTTCCGGATATAGGTTCAGACATTGCCCAGTTGGAAAAATCAGGCATGTCAGAATCGAAAAAGAAGCAAAAAAAGGAAGAGATGCTCCGCAACTATTCCATCAAATCGGAGCGGGTGCATACCATCAACCAGTTGTTGAAAGCCTATACCCTTTTCGAAAAGGATGTGGAATATGTGGTGATGGATAATAAGATCAAGATCGTTGATGAGCAAACCGGCCGTATTCTTGAAGGGCGCCGCTATTCCGACGGCTTGCATCAGGCTATCGAAGCCAAGGAAAATGTGAAAATAGAAGGTGCTACACAAACATACGCTACCATTACCCTCCAGAATTATTTCCGCATGTATAACAAACTTGCCGGCATGACTGGAACTGCAGAAACGGAAGCAGGCGAATTCTGGAACATTTATGAATTGGATGTCGTGGTAGTTCCCACCAACAAACCGGTTATCCGCGAAGACAGGGAGGATTTGGTTTACAAGACCAAGCGCGAAAAATTCAACTCGGTCACTGATGAGATCATTAAGTTGATCAATAATAACAGGCCGGTGCTGGTAGGTACCACTTCGGTGGAAAATTCCGAGGTGTTGAGTAAGATGCTTGAACGTCAAAAGATCAAACATAACGTGCTTAACGCCAAACGCCACGCCAAGGAGGCCCAGATTGTTGCCGAAGCAGGACAACCAAAAGCTATTACCATTGCCACCAATATGGCCGGTCGTGGTACCGACATTAAATTGGGCCCCGGGGTGAAAGAAGCAGGCGGTTTGGCTATTCTTGGAACGGAGCGCCACGAATCACGTCGTGTCGACAGGCAATTACGTGGTCGTGCAGGGCGACAGGGAGACCCCGGAAGTTCGCAGTTTTTCGTATCACTCGAGGACGACCTGATGCGTATGTTCGGCTCGGAACGTATCTCCAAGATCATGGACCATATGGGCATCGAAGAAGGCGAAGTGATCCGCCACTCCATGATCACCAAATCCATTGAACGTGCTCAGAAGAAAGTTGAGGAAAATAATTTCGGCATCCGGAAACGTTTGCTCGAATACGACGATGTAATGAACTCACAACGCGAGGTGATCTACCGCAAGCGCCACCACGCTCTTTACGGCGACCGCCTTGCCGTTGACATCTCGAACATGATGTATGATGTATGCGAGCAAATTGTTGCCGATTATTACGAAGCCCGCGATTTTGAAGGTTTCCGCCTGGAATTGATCAAAACACTTGCCGCCGATTCACCCTACAAGGATGAAAAGGAATTTATGAGCAAGAAGCCGGAGGAAATCACACAACACTTGTTCGAGCAGATTTATAATAACTATAAAGCTAAATGCGACCTGCTGGCCGAAAAGGCTTATCCGGTTATTGAGGAGGTTTACGAGGGGAATTCGGGTTACGAAAATATTGCAGTGCCTATATCCGATGGCCGGCGTTCGATACAGGTAATCGCCAATCTTGACCGGGCTTATAAAGATCATGCCCGCGAGGTGGTAGTGGCTATGGAAAAAGACATTACCCTCGCCACCATCGACGATTCGTGGAAGGACCACCTGCGCGAGATGGACGATTTGAAGCAATCGGTTCAAAATGCCACCTATGAGCAGAAGGACCCCTTGCTTATTTATAAATTTGAATCTTTTGAGCTATTCAAGAGCATGATCCAGAAGATCAACAAGGAAGTCTCATCATTCCTGATCAAAGGTAATTTGCCGGCACAGGCCGCCCAAAATGTCCAAGAGGCCCGCAAGCGCCGCAGCGACCTGGATAAGCTCAAGGAACAACGCACTGACATGCTCTCGCAGGCCAATCCCACACAACAACGTGAACGCCCCCAACCGGTTAAAGTTGAAAAAAAGGTAGGCCGCAATGAGCTTTGTCCATGCGGAAGCGGGAAGAAATACAAACATTGTCACGGTAAAAATGCTTAGTCAGTAAAACAGATATCATGAAGTATAAGCGTATTTTGCTCAAGCTAAGTGGTGAAGCCCTGATGGGTCATCATCATTATGGCATTGATCCGGATCGGTTAAATGATTATGCCCGGCAAATCCATTCGGTAACCAGCCAGGGATGCCAGGTAGCCATAGTAATTGGTGGAGGAAATATTTACAGGGGCATGCAAGGAGTTGGGCAGGGCATGGACCGCGTGCAGGGCGACTATATGGGCATGCTGGCCACAGTGATCAACAGCATGGCCTTGCAATCAGCTCTGGAAACCGTGGATATTAAAACCAAATTGCTTTCAGGGATGACCATTAAACCGGTGGCTGAAGCTATGAGCCGCCGCAAAGCCATTGAATACCTTGAAGAAGGTCGTGTGGTTATTATTAGCGGAGGCACAGGTAATCCCTTTTTCACAACCGATTCGGCAGCTGCATTGCGAGCTGTAGAGATCAAGGCCGATGCCATTTTAAAAGGCACCCGGGTGGATGGCATTTATACTGCCGACCCGGAAAAGGATCAAAATGCTGAAAAATACAATTCCCTTACATTTGATGAGGCCTACTCAAAAGGGTTAAAAATTATGGACCTTACCGCATTTGCCTTGTGCAAAGAAAACAATTTACCCATTTTGGTTTTTAATATGAATATAAAAGGAAATCTCAAAAAGATCGTGGAAGGCAAACAGGTAGGCACATTGGTTAAAGGGTAAACACCAATTGACGGTTATAAAAAATGTATTATATTTGTGAACAACATTAAAAACTTGTTGCCATGAATGAAGAAGCGCAATTAGTAATAGAACAGACTAAGGAAAACATGGATGGTGCCATAAAGCACCTCGATAAAGAGTTTCATAAGATCAGGGCCGGCAAGGCCTCACCGGATATGCTGGAAGGCGTAAAGGTAGATTACTATGGACAGATGACTCCATTGAACCAGGTTTCAAATATCACTACCCCCGATGCCCGGCAGATCATTGTGCAACCGTGGGAAAAAAGTATGCTTGGCCCCATTGAAAAGGCTATACAGGCAGCTAACCTGGGATTCAACCCGATTAACAACGGAGAAGTATTGCGGATAAAAGTACCCGCTCTCACCGAAGAAAGGCGTAAAGAGCTGTTTAAGAAAGCCAAGGACGAAGCCGAAAATTCCAAAATAAGCATCCGAGGATTCCGCAAAGAAGCCAACGATGAGGCTAAGCAGTTGGAAAAGGAAGGCTTGGCCGAAGATGATAAAAAACGCATGGAAGAGGAAATTCAGAAGTTGACCGACAAATACATTGAGAAAGTCGATAAGATGCTCGAAGACAAAGAAAAAGACATCATGACCGTTTAGGCAACCATCTGATTAAATTCATAATTTTTTCATAGACCCGCTACAGGCGGGTTTTTTTATCTTAAAGAGGTAAAATATTCTTATCACTTCGATATTGCTGCTTAGCACAAAAGGAAGGCAGAAAGGACAATGCTTTCTTACATTCGCTCCGTAAGCTTTTGCACAATCCGGAAACGGCTTAGGAATTCCTTGGCAATAACACGGATTACGGTGTAGGAAGGGATCGCGAAGATCATACCCACAATTCCCGCAAAACTACCGCCAATTAAGATAACGAGGAAGATTTCCAAGGGATGGGCCTTTACGCTGGTAGAATAGATCAAAGGTTGGAGAACAGTGTTATCAATTAGATTTGAAACTACAAACACGCTTATAATGGTGGCCATTAGTGGTAGTAATTCGGAATACAATTCCAAGCTTAAATGGGTGGTCACTCCCAGAAAAACCCCTATTGTAGCACCTATCACAGGCCCTAAATAAGGGATTACATTCATAATGCCTCCAAAGAATCCAATCAGCAAGGCATTTCGAACACCAAATATGGTTAAGCCTACAGATAGCAGCGTCACCATCGACATCAGTTCAAACAGCAATCCTATAAAATAGCGTGTTAATAAGCGTTTGGACTGAATAAGTACATTGGCGGTTTCATCCTGATAGCGAATGGGGACTAAAAGCATTATTGCGTTAAAAATCATATGATGATCCTTCAAAAAGAAGAAGGTGATAAACAAAACGGAAAATACGCCTACGAATATTGACCCCGTGAAGTTGAGGACTTCGCGCATGATACTGGAAAATGTGGCAAAGCTAATAAGAGATTCCAGGTTTTTATTGATAACACCCTCCAAGGATTCGCCCTCAGCTATCAGGCCATAGGTCAGCATCCATGATTCAAGTTGTGCTATTTGTTGCTGTAAGCCGGCACTTATTGAATCAAAGTCGATCTTGGAGATCACCTCGGCCTGGTTAGCAATAAGGGGTGTAAAGGTGCTCACCAGCGAAACAAAAACGAAAAGAATAATCAAAAGTGTAATAAATGCACTCAAGGTATGGGGGACCTTTACCTTACCAATATGAACTTTATCGATCATTTTCACCAGTGGCTGCCCGATTATGGAAAGAACGCCCGACAAAATAATGTAGATAACAATGGACGAAAAGTACCAAACCACATAGGCTCCGGCAGCTATGGCTAAAATGGTGATAATGGTCTTTGCAGTTTTGTTCATTATCGGGCTATTGGTTATAGTTTCGTTTTACAAAATAAATAAAAATTAGCTTAAGAAGGTAATTCAGGGAAATATTCAAAACATCAAACTCAAACTAATCTTCAATGAAATATTGTCGCTAAAGTCATCCAATCCATAAGGCCCATACCGGTAAAATGCGCCGAATCCAACACCGGTAAATCCCGATCCAATAAGATTATTAATGAGCAGGCCCGATTCGTAATAGCCTTTCTCCAGGGTATTCGGATTTTTTTTAAAGATGTGGTTGTTATTTTTTGTCAACTTGCCAAACCCCACATTGGTGGCAAACAATATATCGGGGGCAAAATTCTCGGTTCTGAACAGGAGCTTACCGAAATTGTGGGTAAAATAAGCCGATACAAAACGATCGGATAGGAACTCGTTCATTCGCATAGTGGCAAAACTGTTGGGCGCAAACACCGAAAATTTGCGGTAGGAACCATGGCCATTGTAAAGGTTGGTGGCCGGTACATCGCCCTGAATATAACCGGCATTAAGTTGAATGGAAGATTTCCCCATGAAACGGAAATAGTGGGAATAACCGAGCTGAAGATCATAGCGGTTCATCTCATAATCACCCTCCAAAAAACCATTGATGCCTCTTGTATATTTCAACCACAGTACTGGATAGTCAGTGCCCAGCGACATTTTTGATTGCCCGTTGCGGATAAATTCCTCGCCCCAGGCAAACCTCATTCCGGCCGAGATTTGCGTCAAATCAAAAGTCGTATAAAGTATTTCCGTAATACCGGGTGAATAGCCATAGCCATATTGGGGATCTTTGCTACTTTTCGAAAGCGCCAGGCTGGTTTCGAGGTATTGCAACCATCTGAACGAAACCCCGGCCCTGATCGCTTCGGTGTGATCGAAGCGCTCCACCAGGTAATTGCGCAACCAGGCATCATTCAGCACTTGAATTTTTTTAAAATCCGTTATGGCTCCACTTTCTGTCAGATCATTACGGTATTCAAGATTTAGCGATAATTCCGAAGGCCGGTGCAACAACACCTCCGCCTCCCCTCCATATTTGGCCGAATTATCCTTAAAGCCATACCCCCAGTATCCTCCCAGCGTAATTGTTTTTGAAAAACGTTTATTCGTGCGACCGCCCAGGCCTAGGTACCACCCTTCGTAATCGTTGTAGTGCACGAGTTTATCGAGCTCCAAACTAAAAATGCCCAACGGCAGTTTCCCTTCCGTTAAAATTTGAAACGATTGCAGTTTCCGGTCCAGGTTTTGGGCTTCGCCTATGCTATCGATCACGCGGTAAGTTTCCCTTTCCTTTTCATCCAGGTTGGTATGGCGTAGCCGCTTCCAATATTTATTGCTCCGCTCGTAAGCATCTTGTTCGGTATCCACTACTACATTGTCGAAATCCTTGTTCGATAATCCGGGATTGATCTTTATATCGGTAATATAGCTTGTTCCCGTACCAACCGGTGATAATGGACCCACTTTCACATTATTAAGCACAAACTGGGTACGAAGCTGAACCGGAAACCAATGCCTACCATCGATCAGCTCATATTTTTGCCTGATCTTCATACTGATACCACCTTCTTTACGGGCAGGCTCAGCAATTACATTTTCGATAGCATAGCCATGGGTGTTAATATGAAGAAGACCCTTTAGGCCATCAAAGTTTTTATTTCTTAGGGGATTGTAGGTTATAACGAAAGTGGTATCGGGTGAACCGGCTTTAAACAAGGTATCTTGCAGGCGAAAATGATATTTATCCAAACTGCCCTTGCTAATTGGATTTACATAATGCTTGTCGGAAATCTTGATCAAATCGTCATAAAAAGAGGTAGACTGCATTTGCGAAATCAGGAAAATAAAGAGCGGATCCTTCAACCCCGACACCCTTGAAGCAGTCACCTTTTCATCACGCTTTCCGGGATTTTTATACTTCACTTCCGAAGCAGTCTCCATTAGGAACAGATGCTGCTTATCAAAAAATTCCTTCATGTTCTTATAGGTGCTATCCACTGCCGACTTTTTTATTTTGGCCAGGGAGTCTTGGTTAATGGTAAACACCATTTTATCATAGGAAGTATAGGAGTATGAATTGAGATTATCCGGATTATGTGTGGCTTTGTTTGCGATGGTCTTTCGTATAATGCGGTTGGCCGGGTTCATACCAGGGGTGATTTCCACTGCCGACAATTCAATTTCTTTAGGTTCCATCTGCACAGTTAAAGGAAATTCCACTGCAGAAACCTCAACATGCACCGGTTTATAACCCATATAGGTAAAATACAAGTGATAAACAGGCTTCTTCGATTCAACGGAAAATCTGCCGTCGATATCGGTAGTAGTCCCATAAGGCCCCTGATTGATCAAAATATTAACAAAAGCAAGAGGTTCTTTGGTATTTACATCGAGCACCTTACCCCGGGGCATATCAGCCTGGGCAGTGATCAGCATAGGAATCCCTAAAAAAACAATAGAAAAAATAAGTTGTTTTACCTGTGACATCAGATGGATATTTTTAGCAAGAACAAAGATATTCTAAACTTATGATATAATATAGCTCATAAAGGGGGAAGGAAAGTTTTTACCATCAATCCCAAGATAAATTAAATAATATTATTGACACAACAATTCTTATTTAGTAATTTAGTTTGCTTATTAATTCATGAGAATTGAAAAGGAGAACCGATGAAAAAAGCCATATTACATTACATAGAGAAACAGCAGGATGTTTTTAAAAAGCATTACAAAAAGGCCATAAAGAAGTTTGATGCCGAGGCTATCCATAAAATACGGCTGGGGGTGAAAAAACTGCGAACAGTATTCCGGTTTCTTGAATACCTCGATCCTGGCGGGGTAAAGGCTAAGAAATCCATCAAGCATGAGCGTTCGCTATTTAAGAGCGCCGGTGTGATCAGGGAATTACAGGTTCAGCAGGAACTGGTTACAGCCTATGAAAAGGAGCATAATGTTTCGCTGGAAGAATACAAGAAACACCTGGCCGGTAATGAGGAGAAGGCCCGTAAAGACCTTAAAAAGAACAAATCACGAAATAGAGTAAAGAAAGAAATCGGGCGTAGCCATAAGCAGGTACGAAAGGTATTGAAAAAACACAGCAATGATCAGATCCATCAGCGGTTGATCGACCTGATAGAAGAAAAGTTCAACTTGATCAATATCCTGAATGCTGAGTCTACTGAGGGCAATCGTCATAAAATGCGCACCCAGCTTAAGCAAATCCATTATCTTCTGGGGTTACTTGATAAGGATGAAGAAGCCAACCGGAAATTTACCGGGCGCCTGGACCCGATTTATGAAACCGAACAAAAAATGGGTCAATGGCATGACAAGATCGTATGCCTGGACCATTTGCAGGAATATTTCTACCAATTCCCTGAGGCCGCCAACGACATCCGGTATCAAGATTTGATCACTTACTGGAACAATCAGAAAAAAGAACTGTGGAGAGAAATCGATTCTGAGTTAAAAGATCTCAATATTCTAAACCCACAGGAGGAGAGCAAAGAAAAGTAAATCATAACTATTGTATAGCTCAAAAACATTGCCTTACTTTGTTACTGAAAAACTTTAACTGTTGATTTGATGGAGCAGTATAGATTTCCTGCCATAGTCAGGATGACATTTGTTTTATTATTTACCATTTTGCTTTTCTATGCAATTATAATTGCCGAGGATATTCTGGCCCCTGTTTGCCTTGCCATTTTGTTTAGCTCGCTCTTGCATCCCTTTGTCGAATTCATGGAAAAGCACAAGTTCCCGCGCATCCTGGCCAATCTTATTGCCATCTTGGTACTTCTGGCCATCTTGACAACGGCTGTATTTCTCATTTTTAAACAGCTTGAAGCACTGGTAGCAGATTTTCCTACCCTTAAGCAAAAAGCGCTGGCAAACATCGACCAACTGGAACTATTTATTGAGTCAAGTTTCGGCATCGAATCGCACAAAACACATTTATGGCTCAAGAAAAATGTATCGGCGCTTTTCGACACCGGGAGTAACTTTATGAAAGAAACCTTTTCGGCTACCACCAGTACCATATTTAAGCTGGGTATCCTGCCGGTTTTTGTATTTTATATGCTACTGTATCGCGATCGATTTAACTCATTTATTTTGAGCGTTGTTCCCAAGCGCAGAAAACAAACTACCATTGAAATCCTGAAGCGAATTTCAAATGTAACCCAACATTATATGACAGGTGTTTTTGTGGTGGTATTGATCTTATCATTCATCAATTCGCTTGGGTTGTTTTTGATTGGGTTGAAGTATGCCATGATCTTTGGGATCATTTCGGCGTTTTTCAATTTTATCCCATATTTCGGCACCTGGATAGGGGGCGCCATCCCCATCATTTTTGCCTTGCTTACAGGTGACAGCCCACAATTGGCTTTAGGGGTGATCATATTTTTCATTATCGTGCAGTTTACCGAGAATAACATCCTCACCCCCAACATCACCGGAAGTTATGTGAACCTTAACCCCTTTATTACCATTTTAAGCATTATTGTTGGAGGCATGGTATGGGGGATTATCGGAATGTTTGTGGTGGTACCGCTTATGGCTTCCTTGAAAATAGTTTTCGATTATACTGAATCCCTTCAGCCCTATTCCATGCTCATCGGTATCCCCGAGTCGAAAGGGCGCAAAAAAGGATTGGACAGAATTAAGCAATTCCTCATCAACCGGCGCAAATCAAGGTCGTAGTTTGGAATTGTCCCAATGCCGGGATTTATCACGCGTGGTTTTTTTCTCCAGGTTCTTTTCCAAAGCCTGATCCAAATCAACACCTGTTTGATTGGCCAGGCAAATCAGCACAAACAGCACATCGGCAAATTCATCGCCCAGGTCTTTCTCCTTGTCTGTATCTTTTTCCGATTGTTCCCCGTATCGGCGGGCGATTATTCGGGCCACCTCCCCCACTTCCTCGGTTAGCATGGCCATATTGGTAAGCTCATTAAAATAGCGTACCCCATTCTCCTTAATCCAGTCATCTACTGCTTTCTGCGCTTGCTGAATAGTCATTGATCTCTCCTTCGATTTCCAGTTTAAACCCAGCCCCATGAACATTTACGATTGATATGGAAGGCTCATCCTTAAGATATTTTCTTAGTTTCGATATAAACACATCCATGCTGCGGCCGATAAAATAATCATCGTCACCCCAAATCTCCTTAAGGGCTTTTTCGCGGGGTAAAAGATTGTTTTGATGCTCAAACAAAAGCTTAAGCAATGCAGCCTCTTTCGGAGTGAGGTTCTTTTCGCCTGAAGAAGTGTATAACCTTAGGTTTGAGGGATCGAATCGCACATTACCCAAGCTGTAAATATATTGCTTATCCTCCGAAGGTGGCGGCATCTCACAACGCCTCAATATGGCTTCGATACGATACCCCAACTCCTCGCTGCTAAAAGGCTTGGTTATATAATCGTCGCAACCGGTTTGAAAACCCTTAATTCGATCCTCTTTCATCCCTTTTGCCGTTAAAAAGATGATGGGGATGTTCTTATCAATCTCCCTGATCTCCTTGGCCAGGGCAAAGCCATCCTTCTTGGGCAACATAATGTCGAGGATGCACAGGTCGAATGTTTTCTGTTTATACTCAGTCCATCCGGCCTCACCGTCATAGGCCAGGGTTATATCATAATTATGCATTGTGAGATAATCGCTCAAAACCGAACTTAGGTTCGGATCATCTTCAACCAGGAGTATTTGCTTTTTCATGCTTTTGTTCATTTGAATGTTGTTCTTCTTGATCAAATGGTAGATATATTTTGAAACGGCTTCCTTTACCAAGTTCGCTCTTCAATTTAATAGTTCCGCCATGAGCTTCTACTACCCTTTTAACGTAATAAAGACCCATACCAAAGCCCTTCACATCGTGCAGGTCGCCGGTGGGCACGCGGTAAAGATTCTTAAATACATGATGTTGATTTTCATCACTAATGCCAATGCCCCTATCGCCTATGGTAATGAGTATACCGTTGCTTTGATTTTTTGTTGAAACCCTTAAAACGGGTTTTTCAGGCGAATACTTATTGGCATTATCAAATAAGTTACTAAAAATGTTTAGCAAGTGCACCCTGTCGGCCAAAATAGATGTTTGGTTGGCTTCGAGGCATGATAAAATTTTTCCCTCCCTTCGCTGAACAATAATATTGAAGCTCTGGATAACAGTTTCGAGGATTTCATGAATGTCGACAGGTTTTTTCTTTAGCTTGAAATCACCTTTATCCAAAACAGCAATTTGCAACACCCTCTCTACCTGACTCTGCAACCGGGCATTTTCATCAAAGATGATCTTGGCATATCGCTTTATCCTCGGTTTATCGCCATTATGTCCTCCATTTAACAACATCTCACTGGCTAGTGAAATGGTCGAAATAGGCGTTTTGAACTCATGGGTCAAATTATTCACAAAATCGGTTTTCATAGCCGACAGTTTCTTTTGCTTAAAAAGCAGGATGATGGCAATTGAAAATGTCCCGATTAAAATGATGATGAATACGGCAGCAAAGATAAGCCAGGTAAGGGTATGTTCGCGAATAGCAGCATTGCGGTTAGGAAAATAAGCCGTAAGATAAAACCGGTCACTTCGCCGTGGACAGGTTAAGGGTATATTGAATTGGCTGTTCTTTAATTTCTTAACAATCGCCCCTTTTGACTGGGTATATATCTTGCCGGTTTGGCTATCATATATTCCATAGGCATAATTCGATGAAATATCAAGGGATGAGAACTCCTGCTGAATTAATGAATGGGTAAGTTCCAACTCCGTATCGGAAATAATGCCGTTGGAACTCTTATCGAACAGCAGTTCAATGGAGTCTTGGCGCATGTCGTACAACCGGTTGCTTACCGTTTTCAGGGCTACATTTACACTACCGGTAAACTGTTCCTGCTGGTATCGCATAATCTTGCGTATCCAAAAGTATTCAATGGCAATGGTTCCCAGTAAAGCCACCGAACTTACCAAAATGATTATATAGATACTTCTTTTACGCATCGATCAACTTTAACACTTCGTTAACATACATTAACAACTCTTTAACACTCAAACAGGTGTTCACATATTATGTTTGTACTGAAATTGATTTTTTAACCAAATAAACAGACCAAAATTATGAAAAATCTACTGGCAATTTTAATACTCGGCCTATTCATTTTAGGCGTTCCGGCAACTTACGCAACTGATCTTAACCACACCCAACTCACACAACAGGTGCTGGTAGATAAGGACAAGGATGATGACAAGAAGGAAGGCAAATCATCCGATGAAAAAGACAAAGAGTGTTGCAAAGAAGCTAAAGCCTCAAAGAATTGTGACAAAGGATCAAAAGCTTCGAAAGAATGCCACGACGATGGCAAAACCAAAGCCAGCCTTGGCAACAAAAAAGAAAGTTGCGATGATAAATCATCCAAGGCTATGGCTTCGAAAAAAGAGTGTTGTTCAGAGAAATCCCCTGAAACCAAATAAACCATCAGTTCATTTCACTTTTTTATCCCGCCGCGAGGCGGGATTTTTTTTGCTCTTGCCTTAATAAAACATCTATTCCCAAGCAGAGCCGGTCATAATTTTCGGTCACCAAACAATAAATAGCGGTGATTCGCTTTATTTCTAAAAGAAAATATTTTGGAAGAACCACAACTCAAGCAGCAATTAACGGCTACAACACTGGCAGGTCTTGAAGATGTTCTGGCAGAAGAATTGAAAAACCTAGGCGCAGAAAACATAATACCCCAACGGCGGGCCGTTTCATTTACCGGCGACGAAAAAATGATCTACCAGGCTAATCTGTGGTGCCGGACCGCCTTAAGAATTTTAAAGCCTATCAAAGAATTTAAGCTCGCGGAGCAAGATGAGCTTTATAATGAATTATACACCATTCCCTGGGAAGAATATTTTACGGTAAACAAGACCATCGCGGTTGATTCAATAGTCCATAACTCGGTATTCACCCATTCCTATTTTCTGGCGTTGCGTTCCAAAGATGCTATAGCCGACAGGTTCCGGGATAATTTTCGCAGGCGTCCTTCGGTGGATAAGGACAATCCTGATGTGCAGATTAATATTCACCTTACCGATAATCATTGCATTGTTTCGCTTGATAGTTCAGGGGTATCCCTGCACAAAAGGGGTTACCGTGTAAAAACCGGGGCAGCTCCCATAAATGAAGTATTGGCCGCCGGAATAATAAAAAAAAGCGGTTGGGATGGCAATTCAACCTTTGTGGATCCCATGTGCGGCTCAGGTACCCTACTGATCGAAGCAGCCCTGATTGCTTTTAATATCCCGCCGGCCAACTATCGCAATAAATTCTGCTTTATGCATTGGCTGAATTTTGATAATGAAGCCTGGGAGGCCATGAGAAATGATGCACTCAATGCCATGAACGATAACGAGCATTCCATCATTGGTATTGATATTTCGAAGGAGCAATTAGCTGCGGCACGGCTTAATCTCAAAAGAGCCCGCCTGCATAAAGATATTGAACTATACGAGCAACACATCGCCGATGTGGAACCCCCCCAGGAACCGGGCATCATGATGACCAATCCACCATATGGTGAAAGGATCAAGGTGGAGAATAACATCAAGCTTTACAAGCAACTGGGTGATACGATGAAGCAAAACTTTAAGGGATACAAAGCCTGGATTGTAAGTGGTGATTTGCAAGCCTTAAAACATATCGGCCTTAAGCCCACCCAAAAGCACACGGTTTACAACGGCCCCATCGAATGCCGCCTGGCAGAATATGAGCTGTATGCAGGGAGTAAGAAGTAGATGGCAGGAAGTGCGGGAAGGATTTGCTATGCTTAATTGTTGGGGTTAGGGGTTAGGATACAATTTACAGATGCTTTTTAATCTCATTGATGAATTCTTTAGTCTCGTCTACTAAAGGTTCAACCGTTCCTTTATCATAATCAAACAAATCACCATAATCACCTTTTTGCCTCATATCAAACAATTTAGAATATAGCTTACCGAATTTCTTATCGATTAATCCGGTTTTAATGAATTTAAACCAAATTGTGTTCGAGTACCATCATGAGTGGAAGTTTCTATTTCGTTTTTAATTAATAATGCAATAACTGAATAGAAACATGAGTAATACAACCTATTTACAACAGTATTCCATTTTCCCCTATCAGCCAATATCAAGGCATCATCATAAGCTTCAAGGGCTTTCTGAAATCTATATCGCACATAAACTTCAAATCTGTCTGAACTCATAATTTCACTCCTTCATAAACTACTTTTTTATGCAAAGGGGAATGAATCATAATGTCTTTCCAATAATCCTTTGAATAAATAAAAATTGATATTATTTGACCTGATTCAAGTTCATACAAAAGTCAGTTTATTCAAAGATACAACTTTTATAAGGTACTATTGATGCGACCAAAATATTTCAACTCATACTTATACTCTCTGCCCAGAAACCTTCATTTGTGTAATCATCACACCGGCAAAAACCACCGTTAAACCGATTATATCCATTATGGCGGGTATATCGCCAAATGCTATCCAGGCCATCAACATGGTGACCGGAGGGCCCAGATAAAACAGGCTGGCTACGCGGGTAGCATCCATCCGCTCGATCAAAAACCACATTAAAGCATAGGCACCTAATGACACCCCAATGACCAACCAAAGCATGGTATAAATAAATTCAGTGGTCCATTCTGCTGCCAGGTTTTCAGCAAAAACAGCCGGAATGGCCAAAACCAGTGTGGTAGCCAGACTTTGATAAAATAGCGCCAGATCAACCGGTAAGTGTTGGGTGGAATTATTTACCTGCATTTTTCGCTGGATCAGACTGGCCGCTGTAATACCAATTACCGACCCAAGTGGTATGAGGTAACCGAAAACTGATGCGGCATCACCAAAATCAATACGGGGTATAACGCTTAAAGTTACCCCGATAAATCCGATGATCAAACCCAGCCACCGGAACCAGGGAGTTGGCTCTCCTACTACCATTCCCGAAAAAGCACCGGTTGCCAATGGTTGTAATGCCACCACCAGGGCAACAATACCTGCCGGAACCTCTTGATCCAGGGCCAGTAACACACAACTCAGCCAAACCCCATGGGCCAGAACGCCTACAAGCATATTGGGAGCCGCGATTGACCAAGGCACCCATTGGAAGCGTTTGCTTAACAAAAGGTATAAAAAAATAATCGCTGTAAGGCCCAGGTAACGCCAAAAAAGCAAGCTAAAAGGCCCTGCATAGGGCAAGCCGTATTCAGCGCCAATGAAACCTGAATTCCAGAATAATACAAATCCAACAGCCAAAATCAGCGTGCGCTTACCCACAAAATATCACTGTTTACGGAGTAACCGAAAATCAAGAGATGTTGTTCACTCTCCTTCCATTCCCCAAAGCTAAAGAATAAAAACAAGCATTAAATTTTATCAGGGTATGTTTTTACTTTTGGTTTTCCGATACACCAATCTTACCCTGATACCGGAGATGGCTCAATACCAAACGTAACTCACCGTAACTAACCTCATCTCCCAGCGCAGATTTTGCCTCATTCAGCAATCCACTATCATGGTTCAGAAAATAATCGGAGATATACCGTACTTTATCTTCGGAAACCAGATCATTTACATCAACTTCACCTTTTTCGACGAAATGAGCAAGGTGACCTTCAATAGTGGAAACCGCAAAATTCCTTTCTTCAGCAACCTGTTGAATATTCTTCCCGGATTTCCATAAGTCGAAGCTAAGCATTTTTGTATCGATTTTCGGCTTCCTGGGCTTTTCCTCCGGGTCCTCCGGCTGAAGGACATCCATGTTGTTCTCACGGCGGTACCGGATGAGAATTTCCAGAAGTTCATCACCAAACCGCTCGAGTTTCTTTTTGCCAAATCCCTTTACGGCTTTCAGGCTTTTCCGATTGGAAGGGATTTCATTACAGAGTGCCCGCATGGTCTTAACCGGCAACACCATATAGCTTTCCCAGTCCAATTCTTCCATCTTTGCATCCCGCCAGGCTTTCAGGACGTTATATAAATCCGCATTTTTTAGTTCTTCGTATGCATCTGTGCTTTCTTTCTTTTTTCTTGACGGTGTTTCATCAATCGATGCTTTGGCCCGGTCTTTCAGGTAATCCTTTAATACAAAACCATTTCTGCATGCCGACAAGCATTTTTGCTTATACACAGCTTCTTCGTACAACTTTTCAAGCGCCTCGGTTATCACTTTTCTCACTTCCCGGTTATCGGTTTCAATGGAAGTATCGTTAACAAGATCAATAACTTTTTCGGTGAGTTGTTTATCGAAATAACCGATGGCTTTCGCAAGTCTTTGTTGCAGCGCCGCATTGTTTTCAGCGCCATTATGCTGCTTCAGCAAATGCCTGATCTCGGCCTTGAATTTCTCCCCTATCCCGGTAATATGGTTTCTGCAATCGACAGAAGCTTGTTTGTATTGTTCCAATAAGACCCTGTCGAGGTTAATGGCATTTTTGTTCAGCTTGTTGTTCAGTTGATAGAACAGCCTTTGCAGGGCATTGTAATCAAACAGATCGCAAAGGACTTGCTCTTCATATTGTCGTTTGGAGGCCTCGAGGGACTGCCGGTCGGGTTGGTTTTCTTCCACTTCGCGGGTAAACTGTCCTATGCCCGGGTCGTTTTTAATGCTTGCTGACCCTATTCTTGAACTCAGTACCAGCCCCTCCAGCGATTTACACCGGCTTAGGGCAACATACACCTGGCCATGAGCAAAGGCAGCCTGTGCATCGATAATGGCCTTTTCGAAGGTAAGTCCCTGGCTCTTGTGAATGGTAATGGCCCAAGCCAGTTTAAGGGGCATCTGAGTAAAACGACCTTCGATTTCCTCGGTAATTTCTTTGGTCTCCCCATCGAGGTTATATTTCACATTTTGCCATTCCAGGGGTTCCACGGTAATCGGAAAATCGTTATCCGGGCATTGTACAATGACCTTTTCATCTTCAAAACCGGTAACTTTCCCTATTTTCCCGTTGTAATATTCACCCTGGCCAGTAGGATCATTTTTAATGAACATTACCTGTGCCCCTTCTTTTAATTGCAATTCATAAGCAGTGGGGAAATTATATTCCGGGAAATTCCCGATTACCTCTGCATTAAAAGAATGGATCCTTCCCGGTAGTATTTTCAGCCTGGTTTCGTTAATGTTTTGGGCCTTTTTGTTGTGTGTGGTGAGCGTTATATAACCTTCATCTTCCGCTTTAAAACCGGGCTGGTATCTTGTGTTTAGAACATCAATCACCTCTTGTCCAAGCTTATTATCCCGGACACTATTCAATAACGCAATAAATTCCTGATCGCTTTGCCGGTAAACATGCTGCAACTCAATACTGATATATTGGGTTTGATTCAGGGCTTTGCTGCCGAAAAAGAAGGCGGTGTTGTAATGCTGCTTCAATAAAGCCCATTCGTCTTCTTTCACAACCGGCGCCAGTTGTTGCAAGTCACCTATCATCAGCAACTGTACACCACCAAAAGGAAGCTCGCGGTTTCTGAACCTGCGCAGGGTAGCATCCACGCCATCCAGCACGTCGGCCCTAACCATACTGATCTCGTCGATCACCAGCAGGTCGAGGCTTTTCATTATATTGATCTTCTCTTTGCGGAATCGCTTGAATTTAACTGCCTGTCCTTCGCTTTCATATCCCGGCACCTGCGGTCCGAGCGGGAGCTGAAAAAACGAATGGATGGTCACGCCTCCGGCATTGATGGCCGCCACACCCGTTGGTGCCACGACCACCATTCGCTTGGGTGATAGCTTTTTAAGATTGTGCAAAAAGGTGGTTTTACCCGTTCCGGCCTTCCCCGTAAGGAATATATTATTGCCGGTATATTGCACAAAATCAAATGCAAGCTGCAATTGTGGATTTTCCGGTGTTTTCATAATAGGATAGAAATTAAAGAAAAGAATAAAGGTAGGAAATTTTTGACGATTTGAAGGTCATTCTTTTAGGTTCTGCTAGTAATAATTTTCAGTGCTTTATCATTTAATCGATGATATTAGAACTCTTCTGCCTCTTTTAATGCCTGGTTTTCCAATTCAGGCGACATTCTAAAATCTGTTTCTTTGATCTTCTCTAAATAGGGTTTTATGGAACGAATTAATCCTGAATGTTTAGCTTTGATTATTATGCCAATTGTCCCCGTTACATTTAGTGCTAGTTTTTCGGCAATTCTTCTTGCTTTATTATCGTCTAGAATCACAATACTATCTGATACTTCCAATGCTAAAGCGATTGCACTAGCTTCGCCTTTATCAATTTGCATTTCAAGCAATTGCTGTCGGCTTACATCTCCTGCTGATTGAATTATAATCCAATCGGGAAGTCCCTTTTTGTACTCTTGAATAACTTCATTAGTGGTAGTTACAGAACCATATAACTGCCTTAAGATATCAAGTCTTTTAATCTTGTTTAGAATAATAAAACAACTGGTATCTGCAATGATGGTCTTAGGCATTTTTTACATCCCTTGAAAGATCCGATGGAGGGTAATTAAAAATGGAAACACCATATTTGCCAAGTAGTTCAGCAAATGCGCTTTTAGAAAGTCCTGCTAATTCCGCGGCTTGCCCTAAAGAGAGTTTACCCTTTTCATAAAGTGTGGAAGCAACTATCATTGCTACGTCTTTATCGTCCAGATCAATGTTTTCCGGTACATTTAAGCTTATTGTTCTCATATAATCAAAGATAACAAATATCTATGGTATTTAAGTTAGGTTTTTGTTTTTTACATATAATAAAACGAAATAAAACTTTATCGATTGTTACATGAACTGAACCTATTAGAATACAGTATCGGATACTACCTCTTGTAATTTTCTACTGTAATCATATTATCTATTACTTGCTGTAGTATATAAAAAAGCTGGCGGGTTCACCTAAGGTGACTCGAACCAGTCAGTGTCACTTTTTGGATAGCTCCTTCTTCGCCCCCTAATGCCATAGGCTATAAATATTTCGGCGCGCTGCGCCTTTCTATAATTTGCTTAATATCATAATATTATTCGAATGATAAGCATTTCAATTTATCAGCTCATGGGCAATCCGGATGACAAGCGGCAGAGCCATGCAATATTTATAGCATATAAATATT